>CANIKY010000035.1 GCA_947468085.1 Paracoccaceae bacterium
ATCGAGAATGAACTGGTGCCGATGTGTCAGCGCCATGGACTTGGCCTGTTGTGCTGGTCGCCCATGGCCATGGGGATGCTGGCGGGACGCTATAGCACTGCGGCATCCCCAGCAGCGGGATCTCGAGTGGTCAAGCGCGGCGGTATTTATGCGGACCGGGTTTCCCCCCGTGCCGTTGAAGTGGCCGAGCGTTTTGTAGCCCTTGCCGCCGAAGCCGGGATATCGGCGGCGCAATTGGCAGTGACTTGGGTCAAGGACCAACCGGGCATCACCGCCGCGCTGATCGGCCCGCGCACTCTGGATCAGTTGAACACGCTTTTGCCCGTGATGGAGATGACGCTCAGCGAGGACTTGCGGGCCGCTTGCGATGCCTTGGTGGCCCCGGGCAGTGCGGTGGCAAATTTCTTCAACTCTGCCCCATGGATGAAGACAAAAATCCCGCGCTAGATGCTTTTGCGGCCCTTGGCAGACCTGTGCAACCGCGCCGGCCTCTTTGGTCAATCATGCCGCAGGCACACAATGACCCCCTTCAAGAAAGTTTATGCCCCATTCGGATGCACGCGCTGATAGTCATCGCCAAGCTTGAGACCCGCGGCGGCTGCCCGGTCCACAATGACGGTGACCGCCGGATGCATCTGCAATGCAGACGCCGGGCATCGTGCACTCAAAGGCCCCTCTATCATGGCCGCAATTGCGTCAGACTTCCCCTCGCCAGTGCCAAGAACAAGACAGGCTTTGGCAGCGAGGATCGTGCCAATACCCATGGTGATCGCACGCCGCGGTGTGTCTGCGTGTTTGGTAAAGTAGATGCGGTTGGCGTGCCGCGTCTCTTCGGTCAAAACGATCACCCGCGTTCTGGAAGCCAGACTTGAGGTTGGCTCATTAAACCCAATATGCCCGTTTTGCCCAATTCCGAGAAGTTGCAGGTCAATTCCGCCGCTGGCCGTGATCTGTTGCTCGTACGCACGGGCTTCGGCCGCGAGATCCACGGCGTCTCCCTTCGGGATATGTGTTTTCCCAAGATCAATGTCGATCCGATCAAACAGCGCCACCCGCATATAGGAATGATAGGAACACACGTGCTTTGAAGCGAGGCCGACATATTCGTCCAGGTTGAATGTGGTGACCTGTGAAAAGCTAACGCGCTCAGCAAGATATGTAGTAGCAACCCTGTCATACACGGGCAGCATCGTGCCGCCGGTTGCCAGCCCAAGAACCGCACATGGATTTTCACGCACCCTATCCAGCAAATGGGCAGCGCAACGCTGGGCTGCCGCCTCTGCCGTGTCAAAAATCAAGACCTTCACGGCGTTACCCTTTCCAGATGTTGCTTTGATAGCAGCCCGACCAAGGGCTTGTCATTGGCCTGCCTCAGCCTGGGCCGCTTCAGTGTTAGGCTTGCAAGGCCGCTGCCCCGCCAGGCTGATCTTCCAAGGCCGCAGTTTTGACTGAAAGGCATCCATATTTGTTCTCTACCTTGATAAAATTAGATATTTATCGACGCTTTATAACCATTTACGCCACTTACTTTTACAAATCTAACAAAATAAGATCTATTTTGTCAACGCAATTGACAAATGTGAAACGCCCGCATAACCTTTCCTCAGAAGCCGTCGCTCAGGTTGCCGCGGTCAGCACAAGGGTTGCAAAGATGAACAAGATCACGCGCCGGCAGTTGCTCGGCACTTCCACCGCTGCCTTTGCGGCGGCGGCCAGCGGTTTACGTCCAGCCTGGGCAGAGGAAGCCTCGCACGAGGCGCCCATGCTTAAAGCCATGGTCGATGCCGGCACCCTGCCTGCGCTGGCGGAGCGTTTGCCCAAAAACCCAATGGTCGTGACGCCCCTGCATGACGTCGGCACCTATGGTGGCACGTGGAGGTCGACGATCGTTGGCGGCGGGTCGCTGTCGATGCTGTTTCGCTATCAGGCCTATGAACCGCTTGTCCGGTACAATCCAGAATGGACCAGCGTCATCCCCAATGTTGCGGAAGCCGTCACGGCCAATGATGCGGCGACAGAATTTACCTTTAAGCTGCGCGAAGGCACCAGATGGTCAGATGGGCATCCTTACACCACGGAAGATGTGATGTTTTGGTACGAAGACGTCTTCATGAACCCCGAGATCGAAGTCACCAACCAAGATCACCTTGTGAACGGCGACGACAAGGCCGTGTTCACCAAGATCGACGACTTTACCTTCAAGGTTACGCTCAAATCACCCAACGGGCTGTTCCTGTCCTTGCTCGCTTGGGCTGACAGCGACCAGACGACCCGCTTTCCCAAGCATTACCTCAGTACGTTCCTGCCCAAATACAACGCAGATGCTGACGCGCAGGCCAAGACAGCCGGCATGGCGGGTTGGGTTCAGATGTTCCAGAAGAAATCCGGGGCGGCGCTGGAGGATGACTTCTTCCTGAACTCTGACATCCCCGTCCTGCATCCATGGAAGATGAAGGTTGCACCCGGCGAAAGCACCGAACACGCCATAGCCGAACGAAACGCTTATTATTTCAAGGTCGATACCTCGGGCAACCAACTGCCCTATCTTGATACCATCGATTATGTGCTGATGGCCGACGCGCAAGTCTTGCTGCTGAAATGTCTTCAGGGCGAAATTGACATGCTGGACCAGTATATCGGCACGCCCACCAACAAGCCGGTGCTTTTTGACGGCAAAGTGGCTGGAGACTACGATTTCTACACCACGATTTCGACCCAGCCGAACGAAATGGCAATCTGCCTGAACATGACCCACCCCGACGCAGTCAAGGCAGGGCTTTATGCCAACAAGGACTTCAGGGCAGGTTTTTCGCATGCCATCGACCGGCAGGCGTTGATCGATTCGGTCTATGTCGGCGTGGGATCGCCGTCGCAGACGGCCATCCGAGAGGGGGATCCGCTTTACAACGAAAGACTGGCCAAGCAGTTCATCGAATTTGACACAGCCAAGGCAAACGAATTCCTTGACAAGGCTGCACCGGAAAAAGACAGCGAAGGCTTCCGTCTCGACAGTTCAGGCCGCAGGATTACCATCGTCTTCGAACAGGATCAGAACCGGCTGGAAATGGTCGACATGATGCAGTTGATCATGCCGATGCTGAAAGACGTGGGGATCGACGGTCAATTGCGCTTGATGGATCGTTCGTTGTGGGAAGTGCGTATCCGCGAGAACATGGATTATGACGCAACCACCAACCGCTTTGGCGGCGGTGGCGGTCTGGCCGCGTTTTTGGACCCGCGCTACTTCGTCCCCTATTCTGGCAATGCGTTCTACGCGCCAGGTTGGCAGATCTGGTACAATGACAAAAGCGCCCCGGCCGCAGTTGAACCGCCAGAGCAGGTGCAACAGGCCTTGAAGCTTTATGATCAGGTCAAAAGCACGATCGATGAAACAGTGCGGGTCGATGCCTACAAGCAGATGCTTGAAATTGCAGCTGACCAGTTCTATTCCATCGGCATCAAAATACCGAACGACGGCTACGGCATCCGCAAGAACAACATGCGCAACGTGCCCGATCAGGTCTTCAATTCGTTCGGGTATCCCTCGCCTGCTCCGACAAACCCAGAGCAGTACTACAAGGCGTAATCCTGAGACTGGGCGCAGGTCGCTGTCAGGCGACCTGCGCCCCCTCATGACGATCTGCGATCAGCCGAAAGATAAGAGATACAATGGACCGGATCAAAAAGATCGACGGCGGGTTGCGTACACCGACCTGGTATGAAAGCGCCACACGCTGGACCCAATTGACCTTGGTCGAAGACGATCCGCAAAGCTATGATTTAAACTTCTGGTTGGGCGTTTTTGACCAGACCCAATCCAACGCCACCTGTCTGTCGGCAGGCGGCTATGTCGCCTATTACCCCAGCAAGATCGCCCTGCAACATGTCAGCCGCCATCTGGGCGACAGCGATCCCTTCGGCGACCTGGTGGCGGGCGCGCGGGCGCGGGGCATGCATGTCGTTGCCCGCGTTGATCCGCACGCCGTTCATGCCGATGTGGCTGAGGCGCATCCGGAATGGATTTCGGTCACGGCCGAGGGCGCATTGCGCAGGCACTGGTCCTATCCCGAGGCCTTCGTGACTTGCGCTTGGGGCGACTACAACCGCGTCTTCATGAGCAATGTGATCCAAGAAATTGCCCATACCTATGATATCGACGCCATTTTTGCCAATCGCTGGGCGGGGCATGGCGTGTGTTTTTGCGCGCATTGCGCTCAGGATTTTCGGGCCAAGACCGGCTTTGATCTGCCCCGCCTGCGCGATCCGCACAGTGAAGTCTGGCAAAGTTGGCTGAACTGGTCGCGTGAGGTTTTGACAGCCTTGGTCGGCCACTGGAACGGCGTTGTTGCCTCAGAACGCCCGCATGGGCGGTTTATTCCAAACATCGGCAATTCCTCGATGCTGGATTTCACGCTGGAAGAGGTGAAGAAATACTGCCCGATCCTGTTTGTGGATCATCAAGGCCGCACTGGAGTTGTGCCCATTTGGTCGGCGGGCCGCGATGGCAAGCGGATGCGCGGCGTCATGGGAAACACGCCAATCGGATTGGTCACGTCAACCTCGGTCGAAGAGAAATGGCGCTGGAAAGATTCCGTGCAGGCGCCCGAAGAAATCCGCATGTGGATGCAAGACGGCATGGCGCATGGCCTGCGGCCGTGGTTCACCAAGTTCAACGCAAAAGTCCACGACACGCGCTGGTTGCCGCCCATTGCCGAGACGTTTCAGCTTCATGCCCGCCTAGAACCCGATCTTGCACATCTGGTGCCCAAGGCCGACATTGCCATGCTCGACCCCAGCACCACCCTAAGGTCATGGCATGCCGACGACCGCGATGAGGCCGAGGCGCATGAACTGGGCCTTTACCATGCCTTGATCGAGGCGCGTTTGCCCTTTGACCTTCTGTCAGATGTGACGATGTCCGACGCCATGCTGGACAGTTACAAGCTTATCGCTGTGGCCAATGCGGCATTCTTGTCGCAGGACCAATGTGACAGGCTGGAACGCTATGTCCGGCGCGGGGGAAGTTTGGTCACAAGCTTTGAAACCTCGATTTACGACGAACATGGCCGACGGCGTGATGACTTTGGCTTGGCCAATCTGTTCGGTGCCAGTGTCGCAGGGCCAACCTTTGGGCCGGTCAAAAACACCTATATCGAACTTGATAAGGCCGGACACGCCCTAACCGCTGGGTTCGCGGGGGCAACCCGAATCATGGGCGGCACCAGTCGCATTCCTTTGCGCTTGCATGGTCAGGCTGGAACCGACATCCCTTTCCGCTTCATCCCCGATTTTCCTGACCTGCCCATGGAAGAAATCTATCCGCGTGCGCCCGCAGACGCCCCTGCCGCCATCGCCCGCACCTTTGAGAGCGGCGGTCGGCTGGTCTATTTCCCCTGGAACATCGGAGAGATTTTCTGGGAGGTGATGAACCTTGACCATTCCATCCTGATCGGCAACGCCTTGCGTTGGGCGCTCAAGGCCCGCCCGCGGATCGAGGTGACGGGCCAAGGGATCATCGACATCGCCGTGCGCGAAGGGCCGGGCAAGATTGCAGTGCATTTGGTCAACCTCACCAATCCGATGATGATGAAGGGCCCGATCCGCGAGGCCATTGCCATCGGCCCGCAAGTTGTGTCGGTGGACCTGCCCGCAGGGGCAAAAAAGGCCACCGCCCGGCTGCTGGTCACAGGCCAAATCCCCGTCACACGGCTTTCTGGTGGTCGACTTGAGATCGATGTTCCAAGCATAACTGCCAGCGAGGTCATCCTGATCGAGATAACCGAATAGGCCCATGGGACGCTTTTTAGTCAAGCGTGTGCTTTACATGATCCCGACACTGATCGGCATCTCGGTGATTTGCTTCATCATCATCCAGTTGCCACCGGGTGATTTTTTGACTTCAGTTTTATCTTCGATGGCAGAGTCCGGCAATCGGCCAGATCAGGCGAGTATTGACAGATTGACAGCGCAATACGGGCTGGATCAACCGATTTATGTGCAATACTGGCGCTGGATTTCAGGCATTGTCTTTCACGGTGATTTCGGCTGGTCCTTTGACTGGGGGCAACCTGTCGGCCATCTGATTTGGGACCGCTTGGGAATTACGCTTCTGGTGTCTTCGCTGAGCTTTGTGTTGATCTGGGTCATTGCCCTGCCGATCGGCATCTATTCGGCCGTAAATCGCTATTCTTTGGGCGATCACTTTTTCACGTTTCTGGGCTTCGTGGGCCTTGCTGTGCCCACCTTTATTCTGGCCCTGATCCTGATGTATCTTTCCTTCACCTATTTAGGCCTGAATGTTGGTGGTCTCTTCTCGCCCGAATACGAAAACGCGGCTTGGGGATTGGCCAAGTTCTGGGATCTTTGCCAGCATCTTTGGATCCCCATCGTTGTGATCGCGGTATCCTCAACCGCCGCGCTGATCCGTGTCATGCGGGCCAATTTGTCCGATGAGTTGAGCAAACCCTATGTCGTCACGGCGCGGGCCAAGGGTCTTTCGGAATTCACCTTAATTATGCGCTATCCGGTGCGCATTGCGCTGAACCCGTTCATTTCTACTATTGGCTGGGTGCTGCCCTCGCTGATTTCCGGGGTCACGATCACGGCGATTGTCTTGAACTTGCCGATGGCGGGGCCGTTGCTGCTGCGAGCACTGGTCAGTCAGGATATGTATCTGGCGGGTGCCTTCATTTTGCTGCTCAGCGCGTTGACCTTGGTCGGCACCTTGATGTCGGACATCCTCCTCGCCCTTTTAGACCCGCGCATCCGGTATCAGTGATGCAAACCCCGCCGACAGAAGACCCGCACGAGATGGACCCACACTTGGCGGGTGCCGCTGGCAGTGCCACGGCGGTTGCCAGCCAGTGGCAGTTGGTTGCCTGGCGCTTTGGTCGGCATAAGCTGGCTGTTATTGCGCTTTATGTCATTGTGTTTTTGTACCTCATCGGGATCTTCGCAGAGTTTCTGGCGCCTTACGCGACCGATACGACGCGCGCCAAATATACCTACGCCCCACCGCAGGGGATTGGCCTGATCGTGCATCCCCCTGATGGCGGCTGGTACTTTGGCCTGCATTCTTTTGGATATGACATCACCGTGGATGAGGCCGCGATGCGGCGCAGTTTCACACCCAATCCGGATAAGGTCATCCCCTTGGGCTTTTTCGTTCATGGCGAGCCCTACCGATTTTGGTATATGTTTGACTCTGATCTCCATCTCTTTGGCCCCACCAATCCCAAGGACATGGTTTACCTGCTGGGCAGTGACCGATTGGGCCGCGACATCTTAAGCCGCCTGATCCATGCAACCCGCATCTCAATGTCGATTGGACTGGTCGGGGTGGCAATCTCTTTGTGTCTGGGCATCTTTCTTGGCAGCATTTCAGGCTTTTACGGCGGAAGGGTCGACACGATCATTCAACGGGTGATTGAGATTGTCAGCGCTATGCCCACTATTCCCTTATGGATGGGCCTTGCCGCCGCCATCCCACTGGGCTGGCCACCCACGCGGGTCTATTTCACCGTGATCGCAATTGTATCCCTGTTGGGCTGGACATCCTTGGCGCGAGAGGTGCGCGGCAGGTTCTTTTCCCTGCGCGGCGAAGATTTTGTCACGGCGGCCCGATTGGATGGGGCCAGCGAAATGCGCATCATCTTCCGTCATATGCTGCCTTCCATCACCAGTCACATCCTTGCGATGGTGACGCTGGCTGTTCCTGCCATGATTATCGCAGAAACCTCCCTTAGCTTTCTTGGCATCGGCCTGAAGCCGCCGGTGGTGAGTTGGGGGGTTTTGTTGCAAGATGCGCAGAACCTGCGGGCGATTTCCAACGCGCCTTGGCTGCTGCTTTTTCCCTCGCTTGCAGTGATGCTGGCGGTGCTGGCGTTCAACTTCCTTGGCGACGGGCTTCGTGATGCGGCAGACCCCTATGACGCTTGATCCAACGCCAACCTTGTCCGTCCGCAATTTGACGGTGCAATTTGCGCTGCGCCACGGCACATTGTCGGCCGTCAACGATGTCAGTTTCGATTTGTGGCCCGGCCGGACGCTGGGCCTTGTCGGCGAAAGCGGGTCCGGTAAATCCGTGACAGCGCGGGCCTTGATGCAACTGGTCGATCCGCCGGGCAACATAACCAGCGGGCAGATCCTGTTCGGCGACGCCGACATTGCCAAGATGCCGCGACGGGGCTCCGAGATCCGCCGAATCCGTGGCGCGCAGATCGGCATGATCTTTCAAGAACCGATGAGCTCTCTGTCGCCCGTCCACACGGTCGGGTCGCAGATCGTCGAGGTGCTGCGCCTTCATCTCAAGCTCAGCCGCGAGGGCGCACGGGCGCGTGCGATCGAACTGATGCGTTTGGTGGAAATCCCTGATCCCGAAAACAATATTGATCGCTACACCTTCGAGTTTTCGGGTGGCATGCGCCAAAGGGTGATGATCGCCATAGCTCTTGCCGGCGACCCGGACGTCTTGATCGCAGATGAACCGACCACAGCGCTAGACGTCACGACACAAGCCGAAGTTCTGGATCTGATCAAGCGAATCCAGCGAGAACGCGGCATGTCGATGTTGCTGATCACCCATGACATGGGCGTTGTGGCAGAGATCGCCGACGATGTCGCGGTGATGTATCGCGGTAAAATCGTTGAAGCAGGGCCAGTCGATCAGGTGTTTCACCAGACAACGCATCCCTATACGCAGAAACTCTTGGCCTCGGTTTTGAAACTGGAACGCGCGGCCGATCAGAAAAAACAAGACCCAAGGCCCCCAACCGCGCGCGTGATCTTGAAGGTGCGTCAGTTGGGCAAGACCTTTGGCGCTGGCAGCGATGCTTATGGCGCGCGCACCACCCAAGGCGTGCGAGCGGTGCAAAATGTCAGCTTTGATCTTCTTGAAGGCGAAAGCCTTGGCATCGTTGGCGAAAGCGGTTCAGGCAAGACCACATTGGGCCGCCTCATCCTGCGCGTCATCGAACCGACCGACGGCACCATCGAATATAGCCCAGATACGGGGCAATCGGTTGATATACGCGCTTTGAACAAGGCTGGTCTGCGGGGCATCTACCGACAAATCCGCTTTGTTTTTCAAGATCCCTTCTCGTCGCTGAACCCCCGCATGTCCGTGCGCCAGATCATCGGCGAACCTTTGCAGATCAACGGCATCGCCTCGGGTCAGGGGTTGGTCTCCAAGGTCAGTGACTTGCTGGAAATGGTCGGGCTTGAACCCGCCATGATGGAGCGTTATCCCCATGCTTTCTCGGGTGGCCAGCGTCAGCGCATCGGCATTGCGCGGGCCCTCGCACTTGATCCCAGAATTCTGATCGCCGATGAGGCGACCTCTGCACTGGACGTCTCGGTGCGCAGCCAAATCCTTGACCTCTTGCTGGATCTGCAAAAGCGATTGACGCTGAGCGTCATTTTCATCAGCCATGACATCGGGGTGGTGCGGTATTTCTGCGACCGCGTGGCGGTGATGCGCCATGGCGAGATCGTCGAGATCGGCGATGCGCAAACCATTTGCACGTCTCCAACACATCCCTATACCAAAGCACTGATTTCCGCCGTACCTTACCCCGACCCCAGAACGCCGCGTATGAACCAACGCATCCGGTTTATTGAACCCCAAACACAAAAGGCACCACAATGAGCAAAGTAGCATTCCTAGGGCTTGGCGTCATGGGCTATCCTATGGCGCGTCACTTGAAAGCCAAAGGCCATGACGTGACAGTCTACAACCGCACAACCGCAAAGGCCGAAAAATGGGTCAGCGAAAACGGCGGCTCTTTCAAATTGACGCCAAAAGAAGCAGCCATGGGTCAGGATTTTGTTTTCACCTGTGTCGGCAATGACGACGATCTGCGCCACGTCACGCTTGGCCCGGATGGCGCGTTCGAGGGCACAGCCAAAGGGGCGATGTTTGTCGACCACACTACGGCTTCGGCAGGCATCGCGCGCGAGTTGCACGGCGAGGCGATCCGTCGCGGTTTTGACTTTTTGGATGCGCCCGTGTCGGGTGGGCAGGCTGGTGCCGAAAATGGTCAACTGACGGTCATGGTCGGCGGCGATCAGGCCCCCTTCGATCGTGCCCAACCCGTCATCATGAGCTTTGCCAAAGCCTGCCGTCTGCTGGGCAATTCCGGATCTGGACAGGTTGCCAAGATGATGAACCAAATCTGCATCGCAGGTGTGGTGCAAGGTCTGGCGGAAGCCATCCATTTCGGCAAGAATGCCGGGATGGACATTGAAGCGGTGATCGAAGTGATTTCAAAAGGTGCAGCGCAAAGTTGGCAAATGGAAAATCGCTATAAAACCATGAATGTCGGCAAGTTTGACTTCGGCTTTGCGGTCGACTGGATGCGTAAGGATTTGTCAATCGTGCTGGATGAGGGGCGCAAGAATGGCTCCAAACTGCCTTTGACGGCACTGGTGGATCAATTCTATGCTGACGTTCAAGACATGGGCGGCAAACGTTGGGACACCTCCAGCCTGCTGGCCCGATTGCAACGCTAAGCGCCATTGACCCGCGCAACGGCAAGGAAACCATATGGCCAAGACGCAACCGCCTCCCGTCGCGCGCCAGCTTTCGGTTCGTGCCATTATGGAGACGATCCTGCAGCGCGGCCCTACCTCGCGCGCTGAACTGGCCAAACAAACCGGATTGTCGCGGCAAACGACGACGCAAGTTGTCCTAGAATTGGAACGTGACGGCTGGTTGCAGGTCAGCGGTCGCGTTCAAGGCCCCTTGGGCCGCAGCGCCCCAACCTACGAGATGAACCCCGCCTCTGCCCATGTGCTTGGCATCCGGCTGGAAGGGGCTGTGTTGCAAATGGCCGTGGCCGATATTCGCGGCGACGTTGTGGTGGAAACGTCAGAATCCACCGATCCGCGCGGCGGACGTGCGGTGGTGCATCAGGTTGGCCGGATGTTTCAGGCGCTGATAACTTCAGCCTCTATTCAGCGCGACAGGGTGAAATTCGCCGTGATGGGCACGCCCGGCGTCGTAGAACCCAAGTCTGGCAGAATCGAGATCGCGCCTTCGATCCCCCACCTCAGCGACATCAATGTGGTCGCCGAAATGCGCGTCGAATTGGGTTTGCCGCTGTCCATCGAAAATGGGGTGAAGCTGGCGGCCTTGGGGGAACTGTGGCAAGGAGCCGCACGCGGTGTGCGCAATTTCGCATACTTTGGCATCGGAAGTGGCGTCGGCATGGGGATTGTCGCCGATGGCAAGCTTTTGCGCGGAAGCCGTGGCGCGGCAGGGGAAATCGCCTATTTGCCGATTGGCGGCGACCCCTTCGACCCGGCAGGATTTGTGAACGGCACCTTCGAAATGGCCGTCAATAGCGCAGCCATGATCCGCCGATTTGAAGGCTATGGCGGGGCGGAGAACCAAA
The DNA here is from genome assembly GCA_947468085.1 of Paracoccaceae bacterium. Classification (GTDB taxonomy): domain Bacteria; phylum Pseudomonadota; class Alphaproteobacteria; order Rhodobacterales; family Rhodobacteraceae; genus Stagnihabitans. The sequence goes on from CANIKY010000035.1 coordinate 11,394, forward strand.
GCATCGATCAGATATTCCAAGCGATTCAGGCTGGCGATACCGCAGCTATCGCCGCCATTGATGAAACGGTAAGGCTGGTGGTCCTCGCCATCCGCGCCGTGGGTTCTGTGATAGATGCCGAATTGTTCGTGCTGGGCGGAAGCCTTGGCCGACGCGTCGAATTGGCGGACCGCATACGCGTCCTGTTGCCGCGGACGATTCCACACCCGGTTCAGATCACCACCTGCCACCTGGCGGATCGCGCAACATTGGTCGGTGCTTTGGGTCAGGCCCTTGATCAGTTGCATGCCGACATGTTCGGGGTGGATGCGATGAATAGCGCCGCCTCGCCACGACAAAACATCCCTACGCCGTAGCCGAACGGTGGCCCGCGCCAAGCGCAAAGCACTGACGTGTCTGATCTATTCTACAGCATTATAGAGAGTATTTTACGAAGTTGGCCGGATTTTGCGGTTTCAAATTGAAGATGAGCCGCCTCAACTTACCACTCAAGCGACCCCGTTGAGCTGCAGTGTTTCCGAGAAGTGACAGGCCGCCAAATGCGGATTTGACCTAGTGCCCACATTTCTCAGTTCCGGCGCAACGGATCGGCACACGTCAGTCGCGTAGGCACAGCGGGGATGAAATGCACAGCCGGTTGGCCGGTTGGCCGGGTCGGCAATTTCACCACGCACGATGGCGTGGGCAGTGACAGCATGTGGGTCGGCATGGGGGACCGAGGCAAGCAGCGCTTCGACATAGGGCATCTTTGGGGTCCGCAGCAGTGCCTCTGTATCGGCTACCTCGACGATGCGCCCCAGATACATGACCGCCACGCGGTCGCATAAATGTTCGATAACGCCAAGATCGTGCGAGATAAACAGATAGGTGGTGCCAAGCCTTTGCTGCAGTTCGATGAGCAGGTTAAGCACTTGCGCCTGCACTGAGACATCCAGCGCCGATACAGGCTCATCACAGACGACAAATTCAGGTGCCAGCGCCAAGGCGCGGGCTATGCCGATACGTTGGCGCTGTCCGCCTGAGAAGGTATGAGGATAGCGCGCGAGGTATTGGCTGTTGAGGCCAACGAGTTCGAGCAGTTCCACCACCCGATCGCGACGATCCCCGCGGCTCATACGTTCGAGGCAAATCAGCGGTTCTGCAATGATTTCCTCGACACGCATGCGCGGATTGAGCGACGCATAGGGATCTTGAAACACCATCTGCATGCGCCGCCGGATTTGCTTCAGGTCAGTCCGGCCCAGTTGGGCAACGTCCACAGTCCCATCCTTGCCATGGAACAGAATTTCTCCAGACGTGGGCTCGATCGCGCGCAGGATGGCGCGACCGGTCGTGGATTTGCCGCAGCCACTCTCTCCGACCAGTCCGAGCGTCTCTCCACGTTTGATGATCAAGTCGACATCGTCGACGGCACGGACTTCGCCCGTCACCCGGCGTGCCAGCCCCGAATGGATCGGAAAGTGTTTGGACAGTTTCCTCAACTCAAGCAGATTTTCGGTCATGAAACGGGCTCCGGTTGCACGACGGAAGATCCGCGCTTCGACGCAACGAGGACCTCTGGATAGAGCAGACAGCGGGCACTATGCCCCGGGTTAACTTCGGCCATCACTGGCTTGATCACATCGCAAAGTCCGGCGACCGCCTTGGTGCAACGCGGATGAAAAGCGCAGCCTGCGAGTTCGACGAGCGCCGAGGGGACAGTTCCGCGCATCGTCGGCAAGGGCTCGCGACGGCCCCGACGGCTGCCAAGGCGTGGAACTGAACTGAGCAAGCCCTGCGTATAGGGATGCAGAGGGGTGTCGAAAAGCTGGATGGTCGAGGCCTCTTCAACTATTTCACCAAGATACATCACCGCAACCCGTTTGGTTGTGCGCGCGACGACACCTAGATCGTGGGTAATCAGTAACACGGTCATACCAAGGTCGGCCTGCAAGCGCTGAAGTAGTTCCAGGATCTGCGCCTGAATAGTGACATCCAATGCGGTCGTTGGCTCGTCGGCAACAAGAACGTCAGGACCACAGGCCAGCGCCATGGCGATCATGGCACGCTGGCGCATGCCGCCTGACAGATTGAACGGATAGGCATCATAGCGCTGACGGGCATTGGGCATAGAGACCATATCGAGCATTTCGATCGCATGCGCCTTGGCCTCCCGCCTGCCAAGCTTGCGATGAATCCGCACCATTTCGCCGATTTGATCGCCTATGGTATGAACCGGCGACAGTGCCGTCATCGGCTCTTGAAAGATCATGGCGACACGGGCACCCCGGATCGCGCGCATCGCAACCCCATCGGGATCGAGTGCAGAAAGATTCTGCGGCGGCGCTTTCCCGTCATCGAGAATGATCGTGCCGCCCGTGATGCGCATTGGTGCCGGCGTGATGTTGAGAAGCGCACGGGCTGTCATCGACTTGCCGCAACCGCTTTCACCGACCAGCCCCACAGTCTGCCCAAATGGCAAGTCAAGATCGATGCCGCGCAATGGCCGCAGCATACCATGGCGGCTCATGGCACCCACTTCGAGGTTGCGCACGCTGATAATCGGTCTGCTGGTCATGAGAGGCGCTCTTTGGCAAACGGATCGGCTGCATCGCGCAAGCCGTCGCCGAGGAAGTTAAAGGCAAGCACGGTTATGATGACCATTCCTCCCGGCAACAGCAGCCAGGGCGAGATCGCAAGCGTGTTGACGTTCTGGGCCGTCTGCAGCAAGACCCCCCAGCTGAGCGCGGGCGGGGTTAGCCCGATGCCAAGAAAACTCAACGACGTTTCCGCAAGGATCATAGAAGGAATAGACAGCGTCACCGAAGCGATAATGTGACTGGCAAAGCTGGGAAGCAGGTGCTTGCCGATGATACGCGCCTCGCTTGCGCCAGCCAACCGCGCAGCCATCACAAAATCCTCCTCGCGCAAGGACAAAAAGCGACCACGCACGACACGTGCAAGATCGGTCCATCCGACCAGCGATAGGATCACTGTGATGCCGAAATAAACTTGGACCGTCGTCCAGTCGTGCGGAAGCGCGGCCGCCAGCGCCATCCACAACGGGATCGATGGGAAACACTGGATTATCTCAATCAACCTCTGCACCACCAAATCGATCGCACCGCCGAAGTAACCGGAGATACCACCGAGAATAACGCCCAGCACAAGGCTGATCGACACGCCAACCAACCCAATAGACAATGAAATGCGCGACCCATAAATGACGCGCGAAAATACATCGCGCCCAAGAGCATCGGTGCCCATCAAGAAAAAGGCCCCGCCACTTTCAACACCAATAAGATGTCGATCCGATGCAAAAAGGCCAAACCAGCTTTGCTGGTCTCCTGCAACGAACAGTTTCACAGGATATTGCCGTGTCGTGTCAACAGTGTAGACACGCTTGAAGGTTTTCATGTCGAGCGTGGACGTGACCCCATAAACGACCGGCGGCCAGTTAAACCCGTCATCGGCCATGACAGTGGGCCAGCTTGGCGGCGAGTAGGGAAGTCCGGTTCGGGTTTCCGGATCGAAGGGCGCTAGGAAATTTGCGAAGATCGCCATCAGGTACAGCCCAACGATGATCCAAAGGCTCCAGACAGCGAGCCGATGTGCCCGGAACTTGTACCACATCAGGCGCAGCGGTGACTCTTCCGGCTGTCCGGTTGACGCGGTGCTGGTGGAAGCGGCCTTCTCGATGGTCATGACAGACGGATCCGTGGATCGAGCCAAGCGAGGAGAATATCCGAAATCAGAACGCCGATAACCGTCAGCACTGCGAGCATTAAGACGAAGGCACCGGCGAGGTAAGTGTCTTGGCTCAGCAATGCCGAATAGAGAAGCGGCCCCGTCGTCGGCAGATTGAGCACAATCGAGACAATCACCTCACCCGAAATCATGCCCGGAAGGATAAAGCCGATCGACGAGATAAAAGGGTTCAGTGCTATCCTTACTGGATATTTCAAGATCAGCAGCATGGGGTGCAGCCCCTTTGAACGGGCTGTTTCAACATATGGCTTTCGGAGTTCGTCTAGGACGTTAGCCCTGGTAATGCGGATAAGACCCGCAGTCCCTGCCGTGCCGATAATGATCACCGGAATCCACAGATGGCTTAACAGGTCCAGAATCTTATGGATGCCCCACGGAGCGTTAAGATAGGCGGGCGAAAAAAGGCCACCGACGCTTAGTCCAAAATAGCGGTTGGATACATAGAGAAAAACAAGAGCGAGCATGAAGTTCGGGATGCCAAGCCCAAGAAATCCAAGCACAGTGAAAAAATAGTCGGCCAAGGAATACTGTTTGACTGCCGAGAATATACCTATCGGAAGCGCCACCGACCACGCGAACAACAGTGATGCCGTAGCAACCATAAACGTCATGGGCAGACGTTCTAGGATGAGTTGGCTGACGGGCAGCCGCCACTCGAACGAATATCCAAAATTGCCATGCAAGAGAATGTTGCCCAGCCATTTGAAATATTGGACGATGAGGGGGTCATCCAGACCGTATCGCATCCGCAAACTGTCGATGGTGGCCTGATCGACGTTGCTGCCCCGAGATTCCAAGCGCGCAATATAAGACGCCAGATAGTCGCCAGGGGGGAGTTGAATTATGATGAACGAGATAATCGAGATGATGACAAGCGTCGGAATCATCCACATCAGTCGGCGAAGTATGAACCTCCACATCAGTTATTCTCCAACCGCGTTAAAGAAGGCCGGCTTAGCCGGCCCTCCAAAGTTCACGTCTTGTGTTGGCTGCAATCACCCAAGCATTACTTCAGATAGAATTGCTCGGGGTGGTAGCGCACCATGTAGTTCCAATCCCACGATGCCCAGCCTGTTTCGGGGACGTTATGTAAGGCGTTTGAAATGATCAGCGGTTGGGGGAAGGCCCCCACAGTACCGATTGTCCAAGCCCCCTCTGCGTTCGCTTTCACGACAGCTTTGCAACCTTCAACAAGGGCCTCTGGTGTACCTGCTGCCTTAGCCTTGCGCCAAGCTGCGACCGTTTCTTGCATATCTTTAGGGGGTTCTTCGCCCTTCTCGCCTTTGGTCTCGAACCAGGTGGCCCAGAGCGTTGCAAAGGCTCCATGACGCTGACGGATCGGAATGATCTTTGGGCTGTTCACCCACAGCGGATCGCTTGCGCTGTCGGCATGCCAAAGGGCCATTTCATGCTTGTTTGCCGTTGTGAACTCAAAGTAAAAGCTGCGCTCGACTTCGCGAACGTCGAAGTTGATCCCGATGGCGCGGAAGTACGTCTGGGATAGTTCGACGATCTTGCGTTTTGCTTCGCCACCTTCACCTGGCCAGTAGGTTAGGGTCAATGTAAACGGCTTACCGTTTGGCAAGGTCCGGTATTCACCATCATAGGCCATACCAATCTCGTCCAATAAGGCCATCGCGCCTTTTGGATCAAACTGGGTATTTGTCTTTGATACCGCCTCATCCCAGCAGCGTCCGCCAATTGGCAGGATGGAAAGCTGCATCGGAGTGCCTAAGCCGAAGAAGACCAAATCGTTGATCTCATTACGATTGATCGCCCATTCCAGCGCAGTCCGGAACCGGATATCCTGAAAAAGCGCCCGTTTGTCCGGATCTTCTGCCGTCTGATTCAGCATCATGTTGGCGATAGACGAGAAGGCGCTATTGTACTTAAGCACCTGATAGCCGGCCTTTTCTGCGTTATCGAGGTATACGGGCATCTGGGTGATGGTGGTGTTTTCCAGTGCCAAATCGGCTTCGCCAGAGGAGGCCTTGAGCGTATAAATCTCAGGGCTCGCCACCAAGGTCAGGTCGACGGCGTCGATATACGGAAGTTGATTCCCGGCGGTATCAACTTTGAAGTAGTAAGGGTTGCGCTCCAGTTTGGTCAGACCGGCCGAAGTCGAGACGGGTTTGAATGCGCGGATCACGGGAGCATCAAAATTCAGTGTCCCGAAAACGTCACCCGTCAGGGCTTTGTTGGCATAAAGTTCTGCCCATGTGGCAAATCCAGCAGTTTTTGCCATTTCAGCCAATTTCACCGGATCGGTGTAGCGCGGATGAAACTGCTTGAGGTAATGCGCCGGCTGGAACATCTGGCTCTGGTACCCTTGGGTGGCGACCCAAAGTTCAAACAGATGGTTGGGTACCGCAAAGTCAATCTGCACGGTCAGATCATCAACTGCGGTCACTTTCATCGTCTCGCCACCCGAGATGAAACTGTTCGGCATCGTGGGATTCAGCTCGACATTGCTGATCTCGTCTTCCCACCAGAACAAAATGTCAGCGGATGTGAAGGGCTCGCCATCAGACCATTTTTGGCCACCGCGCAGCTTCAGCGTCATGGTCTTGTCGTCGTTGGACCAAGCCCAGCTTTCAGCAATGTTTGGCTCGACGGTCGTACCATCTTCAGACTTTAGGCGCAGCAGGCCTTCCATTCCGACGATTGACGATGCATCGCCAAACTCTTCGGTGGACGAGTGCATGACCCGCGCTGTCCCGCCATAGGTTCCCACTTCCGAAACCGGCGTGATGACAAGGGGTGCAGCCGGAAGGCGTTCGTTGACTGGAGGCAAGGTGCCCGCAGCAACCGCGGCGTCCAAAATGGGCGACTGCGCATAGCCTTCAGCATACACCACCGAAGTGGTCAGAAACAGTGCTGTCAAGGCGGTGGCGGCGACACTAAGCAATGTCCTCCTCCTAAGCCCATAGGTATCCAAGCGTAGCATATTGTTCCCCTTCCTGTGATCCCACATGTATCGGCGATAGCGACGCCGCCGAGAGGGTTGGTGGTTGCCCCCCCGTCATGATTATGGTTTTCTTCGATCTCCTTTTGGGTGGTTAAGAACGCTGCAAGTCTTTTTGCGCGCGGTCATGGCACCCAGATCGTCACCCCAATCAATCTCTCCCTTAACTTTTCGTTGAAGTAATACGCCGTCACCAGATCGCCTTTTGCATTGGTTACGGTGCGCGGATAGCCCAAGTCGTGGTTGCCGCCGCCCTCACGCAGCTGCCGCACCGGCCCCCAAGTCTTGCCGCCATCGTTGGATAAACTGGCGTCAATTGTATAAGGGGCATCGCGATTGCCCCAAGTCATGGCGACGCGACCATCGGCAAGCAGGCTAAGCGTTGCCGGATTACCCAAATGGTTGGCATGTTCGTCCTTGAATGCAACCACCACTTTCGGGCCGTCCCAAGTGCGCGCGTCATCGGCGGAGCGGTAGAGTTCAAGCGTATAGTTGTGACCGTGACCGGCGCGCGTAACCACGATGATCTCACCATTCGGCAGTCGCAGGCTGGCTGGCATTATGCCGTGGTCTTCTCCTGGGAGTTCTTCTCCGATCCAACTGAGAAAGTTCCAGGTGATCCCGCCATCCTTCGTCTCGGCGCTGAAGACCCGACCCTCTTCGCCATCGAACTTGTTGGCGGTGAGAAAGACGATCATATGCGCCGGGCCCATGACAATATAATCTGTACGCGCGGCAACGCCGGCCCAGACAAACTGTGGCCAAGAATAGGGGCCGGACCAAGTCTTCGCCCGGTCGTCAGACAAATAGTAAAATGATTTGCAGCCGGGCACCAACCCTGTGCGGGCCGCCATGAATGCGAAGTTTGGCGCAGTGAAGTCGACCGGTGTCATCTGTTGTTTGGGAGCGTCCGGCCCTTCAATGACTTCGGCAAGGCGCAAACCGGCATTCATGTGCTCATCGGCTGATAATCCACGCCCGCCAGGAGTTTGGCCAGGAAACGCATCCGTGCGCCAAGTCAAACCGCCATCCATGGAACGGGCTTGCTTAGTAAGTGCGGGATGGTTTTTGTTTCTGGCGTGGAACTTTCCGTCTCGCTCGTAGTGGCAGGTGATGAACCCTAGGACCAGTTCGTTACCCCATGCCCACATGCCATAATTTGCAGGCCATCCCGCAAAACGCCCTATTTCGGAGTATACGGTTGCCTGCTGCATTATCAGTCTCTCTTGGTTTTTCTAAACATAGTTAACAATCATCTATCAACAATAACTCAGGCACGCAAGTCGCTTTCGTCATCAGTTTGATCCTGTTGCACAAATTAAAATATAATTTTTTCTATTTAAATTAGTAGCTTAGATGGTATTTTGAACAGATCGGACGCACCAACTTAGGCATCTGCGATGCGTTTGCGGTGTCTCGAGCGCTTTGCGACCGGATTGAGGCGAGCGTTTCTGTGTATCTCGCGGAGGTTTCTGGCCAGCTGGGCGCAGGCAAGGCGGCGCCCGTTCTAAGATCCCTTGCCCTACGTCTTAAGCAGGACGACCCATCTGTTGGGGAGATCCGAGATTTGATTAGAGCGCTGCCGTCCGCTGCTGTCGAGCAGATTGAGGCCCGCGCGCTTCGTTTGGCAGACCGAGTTCCGGCCTGTGCAATTGTGGGTTCCGACCTGCTGGGCTGGGCGAAGGTTGCACCCGCAACCGACCTTATCCCCCTATTGCGCCTTTGCGTGGTTGCGGGTGGCGCTATGGTTCCTGGTCAGGATCGCCCAACTGGCCGCCAATCTGCATCTCATTTTGAGCCTATTGTATTCGGTCGTGGTCGGGGCATGAAGTGGTTACCTAAGCTAGAAGGCGGCCGCCCTGCAGATAATGCAGAGGTACGGTTGATCGCGCATTTGGCTGTGGATTGGCATTTGGCGACTGGGTTTAAACCTGAAGCGGGCCGCGATGGTCATTCAGCATTCATTGGGTTGGTCCACGATGTCTTTGGCTGGATTGGCCGCCCAAAGAAGGCGAAGTTCAGCTTGCGGACGTATTGGGCGATGGTGGCCGACAAGGCTGGAACTCATCCCGCAGCGGATCAAACCGCGGGTAACTAACCCTCGCCGTGCCTACCCCTCCATCCACATTGATCGGGTCGCGAACGATGTGGCTGATGCGCAGCGCAGGCGCTTTGTTAACTTTGTTCATCTCGGTTTCAAACGTCTCATCGGGCATCTTTTTTATCTCCCTCTCGCACGCGTATAGGAATCTCCCTCTCGCACGCGTATAGGAGACGACACAAAAGACGGGTGCCGCAAGACGGAAACTTCTCCTCAATACACACGGGCTGCGGCTTGACCGTATCGAACCACGAGCGTATATACGTCTGTATGCTCACAGGAGTTGATCATGTTCGAAACCCGCATTCGCAAGGTTGGCAACTCGGCCGTCGTTACCCTATCGGCCGAAATGCTTGCAGCCCTTGATGCCCGCGAGGGCGACACCGTTTACTTGGTGCGCGGTGATGACGGCAGCTTGAAGATCACCCCACAAAACCCCGAGTTGGCAGCCGCTTTGGCGGCCGCACAAATCGTCATGGACGAGAACCGTGACATGCTACAGGCCCTTGCTTGAGCGAGCCTATTTGGGTTCCCCTGCAGGCGATTGTGATCATTCATGACCGCCAGATCGCCCGTCATGGTGGCGCCGCAGGCATGCGAGATATCAAACTGCTTGAGGCGGCGGTCGATCGGCCTCGCAACAAGCTTGCCTATGCAAAGCCCAACCTTGAAACCATTGCTGCGGCCTACGGGTTTGGGATCGCCAAAGCGCATGCCTTTGTTGACGGCAACAAGCGCACAGCCTTTGTGACAACGGCGACGTTTCTGCGCCTGAATGGCTTTGGCTTGCGCCCCGATCCCCTTGAGGGCGTCAGAGCGATGGAAGATCTCGCGACCGGTGTGATGACAGAAGAAGCCTTCGGCGCTTGGCTTGCCAAACTGATGGCCCCACTTGATCGCTAAGGTGCTGCGGCGTGTTTCGAACTCTCCTGCTCGGTCTTTAAGGCTGCCTAAGCGTTAGAAGAACCTGCACTTGGCAGGCGAAAGTTCAGAAAAAACTGTCTCCGCCCAAAATGTTGCACCGTCTAACCCATTGATAATGAACGGGGCCCTCCTGTTTGTAACCGTCTTCGGGGGGGCGAGGCGCAAGGCTTTCCCAGTGACACCCATAAAAACACCCGTTTCGTTTCGCTTTGCACGAAACCCCAATGAAAAAAGGGGCTGAGGCCCGCAAAACCCACCCCCGAACCTACAATCGATATCGCTGCTTGAGGTTCGCCAGAAAGACGAGGGCCGACCACGCCTTGATATCTAAACTAGACCACCCGATCGTCGCATTTTCCCTTGCGCGCAGGTGTCTTGGCTCAAAGTAATGCCGAAGTGTCACTCAGCTAGAAATCTGTCCTTAAGAGGTGGCCTATCCCAGAACCCAGTAGCGCTTTGTAATTTGCACTTGTTTCATCAAGCCATAGTCCTAAAGTCTGTCCATCAGATCGGCACTAAGCCGACCTTTTTTCCCTGTAGGAGAACCTCCGATGAAAAAGCACCTACTTCTCTCAACAATCCTAAGCCTTTCACTGGCCGGAAGTGCCTTTGCGGCCACGGTCGATGCCGCCGACAAACTGGCTGGTACCCAGACTTTCAGCTATTGGCTGATCGATTCGATCACCACGCTGGATCCGCAGTTGATCGAATCTGTCGAAGACAGCGACGTGGCGCGCCAATTGTTTGAAGGCCTTTACACCGAAGATGGCACGGGCGACCTCGTGGATGCAGGTGCTATTGGCTATACCGTTTCTGACGACAAGATGACCTACACCTTCCAACTGCGCCCTGAGGCCAAATGGTCCAATGGCGACCCAGTCACGGCCAATGACTATGTCTATGCTTGGCAGCGTCTGGTCGATCCTGCCACCGCATCGTCCTATGCGTGGTACATGGAACTGATGCAGGTCGCAAATGCAACGGCAGTGATTGCCGGCGAAAAGCCCCCAGCTGAACTGGGCGTCAAAGCGCTGGATGATCTGACCCTTGAAGTCAAACTCATCACCCCTTTGCCCTATTTCCGCAAAATGCTGGCGCATTCTTCGGTTCTGCCAGTTCACAAAGCCACCATTGAAGCCAATGGCCAGAAATGGACAGAGCCGGGTGTACTGGTTGGGAATGGCGCTTATACCCTTACCGAACACAAGCCGGGCGAAAAGGCAGTGGTCACGCGCAACCCGCTTTATTGGAACAATGCGGCGACCGTCATTGAATCCGGCAGTTTCCTGACCGTGAATGATGAAAACATCGCCTTTACACGCTATGAAGCGGGGGAGTTGGACACTGTCGGCATTCCAACAGGCATGTATCCGCAACTGTCCAAAGACCGCCCTGCCGAAGCATCTTCAGCCCCACGCGCATGCACATATTACTACTTGCTGAATATGGACGCCGGAAAAGGCCCAGAGGCGCTTAAGAATGTCAATGTGCGCAAGGCCCTGTCTTATGCCGTGGACCGTGACATCTTGGTCGACAAGGTGCTGCAATCGGGCCAGATCCCGGCCTATACTTTAACTCCTGCCGCTATGGCTGGGTTTACTGTGCCGTCGGTGGACTATGCGACAATGACACAGGAGGCCCGTAGCGAAGAGGCCAAGCGCCTGCTCTCCGAGGCGGGCTATACCCCTGAAAACCCGCTTAAACTGACGCTGAACTACAACACATCCGAAGGACACAAATCCATCGCTGTGGCGGTTCAGCAATTCTATAAGGCGGTCGGGGTGGAATTGACGCTGAACAACATGGAATGGCAGGTTCATTCCGACATCATGCACGAGCGGACCTATGAATTGGCCCGTTCCGCGTGGTGCGGGGACTATAACGAAGCCTCGACGTTCTTGGATCTGTTCACCTCGTCCTCGGGCTTTAATGACGTGGCCTATCTGAATGCCGACTATGACAAGCTGATGGCCGACTCCAAGACCATGGAAGATCCGCAGCCGAACTACACCAAAGCGGAAGAAATCTTGGCTGCCGATATGCCGATCATCCCGATTTATCACTACACCTCATCGCGGATGCTCAAGACTGATGTGCGCGGCTATCCGAAAAAGAACGTTTTTGGCACTTGGTATCTCAAGGAACTCTACCGCGTCGCTGAATAAGCAAAGCGGTAAATCACCAGATCAGAGAGGGCGAAAGCCCCCTCTGACAGCCCTTAGGGATATCGGATGTTCAGCTTTATTGCGCGGCGCCTGCTTGTCGCTGTTCCCACCTTACTTATCCTGATTGTCATTTCGGCGGTGCTTATGCACGCCGCCCCCGGCGGCCCTTTCAATTCCGAGCGTAAGCTTTCGGCCGAGGTTGTGGCCAATCTTCAGGCCAAATACGGGCTTGACCAACCCCTTTACGTGCAAATCTGGACCTATATTCGCGATCTGGTGCTGCATTTCGATTTCGGCCCCTCGTTCAAATACAAAGACCGTACGGTCAACGATATCATCGCGCAGGGCTTTCCGGTCACGCTCGTCTACGGGTTTTGGAGTTTTGTGATCGCCACCATCCTTGGCATCGGTGCGGGCGTCATTGCGGCCATCCGGCAAAACACCCCGACAGATTATCTGGTCTTGAGCGTTGCGATCATCGGCGCGGTGCTTCCCGGCTATGTGATCGCCCCGATCCTTGTACTGGTCTTCACGCTTAAACTTGGCTGGCTGCCGGGCGGCGGGTGGGAGGACGGCGAATGGCGCTATCTTGTCTTGCCGGTCATCGCCCTTTCCACCGGCTACATCGCCTCAATCGCGCGCCTGATGCGGTCTTCGATGCTGGAAACCTTGAATTCTAACTTTGTGCGCACCGCGCGGGCAAAGGGTCTGCCCGAATGGAAAGTAATCACCCGCCACGTGATGAAACCCGCCCTGTTGCCGATCCTGTCCTATCTGGGCCCAGTCTTTGTCGGCATGATCACGGGATCGGTGGTGATCGACATGTATTTTTCAACCGGCGGCATCGGAAAAAGCTTTGTCGATAGCGCGCTGAACCGTGATTATTCGGTCATGCTGGGGGTAACGCTTTTGGTGGGTGCCCTAACCATAGTGTTCAACCTGATCGTGGATGTGCTTTACGCCTTCATTGATCCAAAAATTCGGTATTAACTCATGGTCACCGCCAAACTGCGCGCAGGCGATCTGTCACGGATCACCGACATGGCCGAGGTCAAAGGCCGCTCACTTTGGGCTGATGCACGCAAAAGGTTCTTGCTGAACAAGGCCGCGGTGGCCAGCCTTTTGGTGTTGATCATCATCACCCTCTTTTCACTCTCCGGGGAAGCGATCGCCCCGTGGACCAACGAAGAGATTGACTTCAACGTCATCGGGTCTGCCGATACCAAAGGCATGCCGTCGCTTGAGAGCGGGCATTATTTCGGCACAGATGATCTAGGGCGCGACTTGTTTGCCAGATCGGCGCAGGGCACCCGCGTCTCTTTGATGGTTGGCTTTGTGGGCACTTTCATCGCGGTGCTGGTGGGCACGGTCTATGGCGCAGTCTCGGGCTATGTTGGGGGGCGGACGGATGCCATCATGATGCGCATCGTCGATATTCTATCGGCCATACCCTATATGTTTGTGCTGATCTTATTGCTGGTCATGTTCGGGCGGTCGATGTTCATGATTTTCGTCGGCATAGGTCTGTTGTCATGGCTTGGCATGGCCCGCATCGTGCGCGGCCAAACCCTTAGCCTTAAACACAAGGAATACATCGAGGCTGCGCGGGCGTCAGGCGTGTCTTCGTGGAAAATCATCCTGCGGCATATCTTGCCTAACCTTCTGGGCGTGGTCGCGGTTTATACCACCTTGCTGATCCCTGACATGATCATGGCCGAAAGCTTCATCTCGTTCCTTGGCTTGGGTGTGCAAGAACCGCTGACCTCGCTTGGCGCGCTGATTGCCGAAGGATCCAAAGCCATTGTTCAAGGGTCTTTGTGGCAGCTTTACTTCCCCTTGGCGTTCTTCACCGTCACGCTTTACGCCTTTTACTTCGTAGGCGACGGGCTGCGCGATGCGCTTGACCCGAAAGATCGCTGATCATGGCTCTTTTAGATGTCAAAAATCTGGGAGTGACCTTTGCCACCAATGACGGCACAGTCACCGCCGTCAATGGGGTGTCCTTTTCGCTAGAGCGGGGCGAAACACTTGGTATTGTGGGCGAAAGCGGTTCGGGCAAATCACAACTGTCTTTTGCCATCATGGGGCTTTTGGCAAAGAACGGCCGGGCCACAGGTTCTGTTTGCTTTAAGGACCAAGAGATTTTGAATGTCGCTCCTTCAGTAATCAACGCGCTTCGGGCGGTGCATATTTCGATGGTCTTTCAAGACCCAATGACCAGCCTGAACCCCTACATGCGCGTCTCTGACCAGATGGCCGAGGTTCTGACCCATCATCAGGGAATGTCAAAAACCGATGCCCTAAAGGCCTGCGTGCAGATGTTGGACGCGGTGAAAATTCCCGATTCAAAGGGCCGAATCCGCCTTTATCCCCATGAGTTTTCCGGTGGCATGCGCCAGCGGGTGATGATCGCGATGGCGCTGCTGTGCCGCCCTGATTTGCTGATCGCCGATGAACCCACGACAGCGCTTGATGTCACCGTGCAGGCCCAGATCATGGCCTTGCTGCGCGAACTTCAGGCCGAGTTTGGCATGGCAACCATTCTGATCACCCATGACCTTGGCGTCATCGCGGGGTTTTGCCGCAACGTCATGGTGCTTTACGGCGGGCAAGTGATGGAAACAGCACCCGTTGACCCGCTGTTTGAAAGCCCGTCTCACCCCTATACGCGCGGCTTGATCAATGCGATCCCGCGCGTTGATACGCAGGGTGAGACGCTGGTAACCATCCCCGGCACCCCGCCCAATATGCTGCGTGCGCCCAAGGGCTGCCCCTTTGCGCCGCGCTGCGCCTATGCCGCCGAGGACTGCGACGATCACCTCGCCCCGCTGACCACCTTTGCGCCGGGCCGTCTGCGGGCCTGCAACCGCAGCTTAAAGGATCTGGCATGACCGCCCCGCTTTTGGATGTTCGCGATCTTCATGTCTCGTTCGAAATCCGCAGGGACGGCGACATGCCGTGGACCAAGCGCCGCGAACTTAAGGCGCTAAATGGTGTGAATTTGACTTTGAACGCAGGCGAAACCCTTGGGATCGTGGGCGAGTCTGGCTGTGGAAAATCTACGCTGGCGCGGGCCCTTATCCAGATGGTGCCCGCGTCGGGCAAGGTTTTATGGCAAGGTCAAACTGATCTTTTGGCGCTGACCCCGCGCCAAATGTTGGCCTACCGCTCTCAGGTGCAAATGGTGTTTCAAGACCCGCTTGCCAGCCTTAACCCCCGCATGCCCGTCGGTGCGATCATCGCAGAGCCCCTGCGCACGCATCACCCTGACTTATCGCAGACCCAGATCAAACAGCGTGTTCAAGAGATGATGGAACGAGTGGGATTGCTGTCCAACCAGATCAACCGCTACCCGCACGAGTTTTCAGGCGGGCAATGCCAACGCATTGGCATCGCCCGCGCACTGATCGTAGGGCCAAAGCTTTTGATCTGTGACGAGCCTGTCTCGGCACTGGATGTTTCGATCCAAGCGCAGGTGATCAACCTTCTCGCTGAATTGCAGCGCGATCTTGGGCTGGCGATGATCTTCATCGCGCATGATTTATCGGTGGTCAAACACATCTCAGATCGGGTCATGGTGCTTTACCTCGGTCGCACGATGGAACTGGCCGCCGCTCAGGCGCTGTTCGCCCATGCCGCCCACCCCTACACAAAGGCGCTGCTTTCGGCTGTGCCCATCCCCGATCCGGCCAAAGAACGTGCCAAACAGATGATCCCGCTAGAAGGTGACTTGCCATCCCCCATGTCCCCCCCGTCGGGCTGCGTATTCCGCACCCGCTGCGCCATAGCCCAAGACCGCTGTACCAGTGAAGTTCCCGCCTTGTTAGGCACCGCGCATCAAGTGGCCTGCCACCTGGTCAACACAGCAACATTGGAGCATGTCGAATAGGCTAGTTCTGAAAATTTAGGATCGCTTGCCGCTGTTGAGAACGGCAGTGCAAAAGTTTGCCACGGAAGTGGCGGGATAGTCCTGCTGCGGGCATAGTAAAACTTTGCCACTTTGGCCCTTTCTGGCGACGGGGAGGGCGGGGGTATTTTAATCGTGGAACTCTATCGGAAGGTCCGTCTCGCGC
>CANIKY010000036.1 GCA_947468085.1 Paracoccaceae bacterium
AGTTCGCCATAGATCGAGACATATTCCAGTTTGCTGGCCTTGATACAGGCAGCGATGTTGTCTTTGCAGGCCGCATCCACCAGCGGATAGGCCATGGCGGGCAAGGCTTGGGTTAGAAATGCGGCCAAGGCGAGGGATGTCTTGATCATTGGGCTTTCTGCACTTTCATTATCTGGCCTTTAGAGCGTTGGCAGCTTGCACGAAGACCTGCCGCTCAGTTGAGCAGCCGAACGGGTTGGGCATCTGTACTAGGCGTATCCGACATCAGATTGGGTTCTTGAAACAGCGGCACCCAGCGACCTGCCATAGCTTTGGCTACGTCCATGGCATCTTCGGGCAATAGCGTTTCAAGCCGATTCATTTAATGCCAGTCAGCAAAATGCGTCACCATCGCGCCATCCACCCCAAGCGACATCACGATCCCAGTTTCTCGTTCCGGCGCCACCAACGCCGCCGCTCAACCCCAAAAAAATCACTCGTTCAAGGCGCGCCATTAACGAGGTCGTTTTGCATTTTTCCTAAACCATCACACCAAACTCTGGCATTCCGTGAAAGCCAAGCAAATTACGCCGAAGGCGACTAAGCTGGGGCTTTACAAAGGCACTCAAAGCCTCGAGTGATCACGAAATCACACCTAGCATGTTAGGCAGAGTACAAAGCAACCTGCTAAGCCCTAACTGTTCGTTCCTTCCGATCAGATATGAAACACGGCGATGGTCCTGAACCTCGTGGTTACTTGCTTTCCTAATTCAATTACAAAGAAAACCACAGCCCTCATCCCCCTTTTTGGTTTCAACGACTGACGGCAGAACGAAGAAGAAACTGGGAACGTAGATCGTTTCCGCACCAACGATCGGCTTGAAAAGATACTCTCTTTTGATGACTTCTTCGCCCGGCTTTAACGTGTAGGATTCACCATTCCATTGGATCTGATCCGGGCGCGCGTAAACTTTCGCGTCCATGTTGCCTAGGTTGTAACTGATCCAGCACACATCTTTTCGCAAATCATCAATTAGCGCTGGGTCCGTGGAATCTGCTCGTTGCAGCAGGATTGTAGGTGTTTGCGACAGAAAACTTTTCCTGGCACCGGGCAGTTGGCCCATGTCGGACATGATTGAGCGAAGTTGGTTCTCTTCTGTGACTATGTCCCCAGAGAACATCTCAGCAACTTTTACAATCAGGGCACGGAATGCCTTCCTTTGTTCGGGCCTTCCAACTTGTTCACACATTGCTCCAAAATTTTGTCGAAGATAGCGGGCCTGAACTGGTTCAAGGGCGATCGTGTAAGTCCATGGAACAGCCTGATCGATCCCTCCACTGCGCACTTGGAAAGGCGCATAGGCGGTACTCGCCTGAACTACTACCTGTTTTGGGTCGAAACCAATTCCTTCAACCAAGGCATCGTCGAGACGGATACGCGACGCCGCAAGGTCCTGAACGCTTTGCGAGCTTTCTACTAGGTCGTTTCCAATGACCCCCCCGCGAATACTGTTCACGGCCCGCATGACCTCAGACATTACAAGATCGATTTGGCCACGGACCGCCTCGGGTGTTGTATCCTTATAGTTGAGAAGATCAATCTTTGTGATGGTGTCGGGTGTCACTTCGGGAAACAATGGTTTGAACATCTGAACCGCTTGCCGCATGAAGGTTTGGCGTGCAGAGGCGCTTGCCTGCCCATCGTCTTTCGTCACGACGGGTAAAGGAAAGTAGAAGGTTTTGTTCATCTTGAGTTGCGCCGCGACGGTTGTCAGATTTAAGTCCGGCCGCGACCCATGATCGGCAATGTGAATGATGATGCGCGGGCCGTCTTCAAACCAGGCGCCTGATTTTTCAAATGAGGCGCTGAGTTGTGCAACTGCCTCAAAGGCCGCCTCTTCTTTTTTACCCACTTCATCGTCTAGCCCGCGATGGGCAGAAATCCTGTTAAGGGCAGCAGTCAAATCAAACCCCGGACCCACACGAGACGGCGGCATCAACTCTGCAAGACTTAGTCTATCATTTAACTTAACGGCATTAGCGTTCATAAAATCGCTATAGGCATAAACTGCGAGGCGCAAGTCGGGCAACCGGTTTGACGCATCAGCACTTTTTTGACCATAATCTCGGATGAACCGCGTTATTCCTTCTTGGATGAGCGGCAAGTAAATGCGCATGCTTTCGGTTGTATCAACCACCAGCATAAGATTAATGTGCTGCAGAGCATCAACCTCTCCAGAACGGATGCCATCGTCGATTAATTGCGAGGCCGACCCTTCGCCGGACTGCCCAAGAAAAATGACTTGATGATACGACGTGTCCCCCGGATCTGCGAGTGGGTCAATTTCGGTATCCACCGTCCGAATGATCGGGTAGCTCAGCAGCGGCAAAGCCCCGTTTACGTAAGAGCCAAGTTGCGCTGTATCTAGACCCGAAGTGATGTCTGCTTCCGGGGCCCCAGTACGCCAATTCGTCAAAAGGTCGCCTTCGCGTTGGTACATTTTGCCAAGGCCCTTGGCGTCATAGAACAGGCCTAAGCGGGTTGGCCAAAGTTCAATCGCTGCAAGGTCTATCCAGCCGAACATATCACCTTCGCCGTCGCCAACGAGCGCCATGACCTTGCCGGCATCACCCGCAGCGATGTCCTGGATCTCCAGCACCGAGAAAAAGCTCTTAGCTCCGCGGACGGTACCGCCAATAGGTGCTGACATAAACGGAAAACGCGCAACTTGGTCAGCCGCCGTCGACCCCTTTAGTACACCCTTTGCCCTAAGCCCAGGCGGCACGCCTTTACACGCATCTTCAGATTCCGGCCCTAATGATGCCAGTTTCTGGCAAAACTTGTCAAAGGACATGGCGCGGGGCACCTCGCAGACGGCGGATGATCCTGCGCTTTTCAAATTGTTTTCAACTACTGCCGCCTGGTTTATGCTCAGGAGCTTCGATCGGTCGATCCAACCGCACAAGCTTTTGTCAGCGCTGTCCGACCCAGCCACGAACACGCGCTGATCGTCATTGAAATCCTCGCTGTAATAACAACTGACTTTGGTGAAACTGTCACTTAACGTCTGCATCGGTGTGCGACTGTTTGACAATCCGTAGATTGGGACATCTGATCCGATAACCCACTGTCCGCCGCTTTCGTACCCCCCCAATTTTGCGCTAAGCGCCTCGCAATCGGAAGGGCTGGAGATCCTTAGATTGGCGGGGTCAATCAACGTCTGCGCAACTGCTGGCGTTACAGAAGCCAAAAGCAACATTATCAGGGGGTGAAGGGTCTTGATCATTTTGAAACCTGTTTGTCTGAGACAAGAGCGTCAATGAGGTCGGCGAGGTGGTCCGAAAGCGCAGTGGCATAGCGCGAAGACACGTCCACACCGGGGCGCCACTCTTCTAAAAAGAAGGGGTAGATCGAAAGGCCAACTGGCGTATTTCGGCAAGCATAAAAACCATCAGACAAGGCGCGTAGCTTTGTTAGGTCCACGATAGTGTCACCGGCCCTGAGGCGAACCAGCGGGAAGACAGCGACCTGCACAAAAGGGCCACCGTCATTCGATAAATCCGAGGGCAGCGTATTGTAAAGCGGATCGGTGCAAGGGTCGCTGAGGCCAGCCTCCGATCGGCTCGTTACGGGTGCGATCAGGGTGACCGTGAGTTCGTCGACGCCAGAGATGCGCGCACTATCAACGGCTGGAAGCAACGCCTGCTTGAGGCGTTCTGCGGCCATCGCTGGGCTAAAACTCGATATCGAGTCGCCATTGGTTTCCGTAATGCCAGAAAAAGTATTGATAACCTGCTCGCGCAGTTGGGTTGCATTTAAACGGACGAGGGGTTCAATCGTCCCTGTTTCATTCAAGAAGCCTACGTCCGCCGAGGTAAGCGCCCAGGCCGTATCGGACCGTGTAACCGCGGCGCGTTGATGCGCAGATTCAACGGCGTCTAGGACCGATCGACCAAGCATGATCACATCATTCTGCGCCAGGCTTATGAATTGAAGATCTTGGTTGTTGAGCACAAAGGTATGAACGACTGCCCTGCTCAAGGGCGGTTCGTCCAACAAGGTGAGCTTAACCGTTTCTTCCGCTGGAACAGACACGGTTCGCTCAACGCCACCACCGCAACTTGCCGCATCCGGCTGTGGCAACAACGTGAAAGTAACGTCATTGCCGTTGCGGATCGGTGGATACTCAAGTTTCGCAGTGAAAAGTGTGCCACTATTTGGGTCAAGGGGATCAATTTTTGGTTCAAGCTGAACTAATTTTTCGGCCCCGTCTTTGTCGGTGTAAGCTACGTCGATCGAGCAGCCCCCGATTGACTGACCTTCCGGGGGAGCCACTTCTATTTCTGTTGGATCGCGGAAACGTGCGCCTTTGATAATCTGCCAGCGCCCCTCTGCGATTCGAACTTTCGCATTCCAATCGTTAAGCTTTCTGAACTCTGGGCTTGTACAATCTGGAGGCGTTTCAAACAAATCTTTGCTTACCGCGAATAGCAAACATTCAAGCCCACCTACTTCGTTTAGATAAGCTGCAGATTCTTCACCTACATTGTTCACAGCGGTAATGTTCACCATTAAGGGCAGCGGCGCAACTGCGGGCTCTACTTCCGCTACCGCTGCTTCGACGCCGCTGGTTTGTGCACCAGCGGATTGCTCATTCGAAGGCGGCCCAAACATTCCATCTTGGGCCTGATCATCAGTCAACGCAGATACTGGAGGAGTTGGTTCGAGGCTCTTTTTGATTTTCGTGCAGTCACCCTGGCCACAAAGCACAACCATCTGGTTAGCATCACCTGCTCCATTATTCTTTAGAAAGTCTTTGACATCGTCTGGTGCGTTTGTGATCTCTACAAATAGAACGTTGTTCTTATTCCAAGCGTAGTTACTGAAGTACTTTACAACTTGAAAGGAATTATCGTTCAATTCAGTCACGCCATTTTGAAATTTTTCAAGTTTGGTAGATATATTAAACTTTGCTTTTTCCCATTTTTCAAACTGTTTTCCTTCTTCTGCTTCATCTGAAAATTGGTCAACAAGAAGAAGCGGAAGCCTAGCACCAAGCGATTTCATATCGCTGTCTTCGAGAGTAAGTATAGCTTTATCTGATGCCAAAAAATCCACGAGGATAAGGCTGCATCCCAACGTGACCGCTGCATTTCCTTGTAGTTTCTCGATACTGCGAGCTAACAATGGCTTCTGCGGTTCCGATAAAAATAGCTCATTGGCGCTGACGGGATCTTCATCGGTCGGAGCTGTACCGCTCGTAGGGTACTTTAGGCTGACCCAACTGTCCTCTTGCTTGAATCGCACACTCCCAGGTTCAGAAAAATTGGTCTCAGCAAGCAACTTGGCACAATCGAAGGTCTGCCATTCTTCTGCTTCTACTGGCTGGGCTGCACTAAGGCTAAAGCCGGCTATTCCAACGGCGATTAGGAGGATCAGGGGGCGGAACATTGTCTATCTCCTATTGAAAAATCAGCAAGTGCGCTTCGTCCGTTGGACTTGGCGACGTCAGAATGGCAGCGCCGGCGGCATCGCGGGCGCAAAGTTTCGGATTGCCAGAGTCCCAGACCCAGATTTGGCGCCGCAGCGGTTTCTCTACTCCCTTAAGGGTGTCTGTCCAGCCGATCGCTTCCGCGCACCGTGCTACGTCAAGGCGATCCGTCTCTTCGATTCTGCCGGACACGTCAGAAATGTTCATGAACGACGCAGCGGGGCTCTTGCCGAAATAGGTGAACCCGGCAACAAGCCCGACCCCCTTCTCATTCAAACGTGCGGTCAATCGGGCAATTTCCGTTTGCGCTTTCGCAAGTTGGCCTTCCAAGCTTTGCAGGTTTTCGTTTAAATCGATGTTTGTTTGTCGTAGAAGGTCATTGTCAGAAACGCATTCGTTTAACTTTTCGGCACCTTCCGGGTCGTATGGCGGTTTAGCCAACGCCGTGTCGAGGTCTTGCTTTAGTTTTGTAAGTTGAGCAGCGTTCTCAGTGATTTTTTTGAGGTATTTTTTTGATTTGATCGCGCATAATTCAAGTTCGGACAAATCAGTCACTGGTTTATTCGTAGCGTCGACCTGCCCCCTTGTAACCTCTTCGGTAGGTTCAATTGATTTCAGCGCAGCAGGGTCAGACGCTACGGCTTCCGAAGGTAAAGGCACTTGCGTCTGAGAGTTCCCCGGACATGCGAGCAAGAGGATACCCAGTGTGATACCGAGCCGAGAGATGGGCCACACCATTCAGTCACTCCTGTAGATAAGATTTGAGGTTAACGCGAATGTCGCGCCACCATTTGAAAACTACAAAGACCGCGCCGAAGGTACTGGCCGCCGCAAGAACGACAGATGCCTGTAAAGCGGCGTAATTGCGGTAAACATTCAGCGGCCCAATGTCAGCCGGTAGGATACTTGCGGCCCAAGTCCAACTTAACGCCAACAAACCCAAAAGCATCACGATGCTGACCAAAAGTGCGGGGAGCATGTGCATTAGCATAACCGTTATCAGGTCAGCAAAGCGAAATCCATGCGCCACGAAAATTGCTAGAACGCGCTTGTTAAGATTCACAAGCGAGTCGACGAATAACGCGATTACCAGAAGACCGCCAAAGAAGTTCAATGCGACAAGGGCCGTTGGCACGACACGCGCAGCAGCATGGATCTGTAACAGGGTTCTTACCGCCGATGCGCTGTCATCCCTGATGCGATATCCCGCTCCTCGCAATACATCGGCCGCTTGGTCAAAGCCCTCGATGGGGAAATAGGCCGTCGCAATTCGGAAAGGGTCAGGAGGAGCGCCGTTGTGGAGGTTCATGGCAATTTGGAAGTCATGTTCAAAGACCAACAAATTTACCGAGTTCGGATAAAGCGGTGGCGCTTGGGTGATTGCGCCAACAATTTCGATCTGAACAGGTTCTGTCGTTCCTGCCGGCCCAACGGCCCAGTCCGCAAGCAGCGGTTTTTCTGCTTGGATCTCGCACTTTTCGCGGAGGGTCCGGACCAACTCTTGATCCAGCACAGCAAGCGCAGTGCCGACACCCGTTTCTTTTGACTCTTTTGCCTGTGACTCTTTTGCCTGCGCAACAATTTTGGCTATGTCGACGGAATCGCCCAGCGGTTGCACGATACCGCTGGGCGATTGAACACGTGTCTGCAGGATAAGCGGATCGTTAACGTCCAGTGCAATTGTTTCGAGAGGTTGCCATCCTTTGCATTTACTCCCAGCATCGGGGAAGCGTAGTTCCGATCGCGCAATGCTCCGTCGCCCAAATACCTTCACACGATTGAGATCGGCGCCTGGCTGTGCAGTGGCGATCGCTGCCTTAATTTCGTCGGCAAGCTTCGGCAAAGTACTGTCGGCTAAGAGTTGTTCCGGACCCTTATCCTCGTCGTTGCCCATTGGACCAACAACGTGTTCAAATACGATACGAGCGACGGAAGGATCATCAAGCCGAGTTTGGCTATACATCTCAGCGACGCGCCCTAAGAACAACGCGCAGAACAATTGGACCAATAGAACTGTGAGCACAATTCCAAGTCCATAGCGGCTATAACTGATGGCTCGTTGCCATATCCGGTTCAACCAACCAGGCTTAGGTAGATAAGAGGGCGCTAAACCTTGCAGCAGCTTTTGCAAGGAGCCAGGTGTCAGGGCTGCACCGTCTGCCCTCCCTTGATTTTGCACAAAGTGGCTATCCGTCGACAAAGCGTTGGCGATCCAATGTGAAAATCTCGCTCGGCTTATCCTGATAGGCTCGTCCTTGCCCGTCGCAACTGCGGTGCCTCTATTGGTCAAATTCTCATTGTTGTCAGATGAAAGGTCTTCTGACATGGCGCGAAGAAGTTTGACTTTATCTTTGCCAACTGCATCGGCGAGCAAGATTTGTTCGAAATCGGGCGCAACAGAAATTCCGCCGCGAGAGACAAATACATAATGATCGGCATATTTTGCTGCCTGCTCTATGTTATGAGTCACCCAAATAACGGGACGTTTGCGTTCGGAAGACCATGTCTTCAGGGCATTAAGCGCCCTGTCAGCATTAACCTCGTCCAGACTTGAAGTGGGCTCGTCGCAGATAATGGCTTCTGGATCAGCAAGGAGGGCGCGCAGAATTGCAATGCGTTGTGCTTCACCACCTGAAAGCTGACGCGCGCGTTTACCAATTAGAATATTCCCGTCGTCCGACAAACCCAGATCAAGCAGAGATTGCCGAACCTTTCCGGTAGTCAAAGAGTGCTCTCGGCGGAGGGCAAGGGACGAAACCTGGCCTTGGAGAATATTGACAAGACCCGTAGCTGCGCCCAACAAAAGGGGGGATTGAAACACAAAGGCGATGCGGCCTGCCGGATGCCCCTCAGCAGTCACCGGAACGCCCGCGAATTTCAGATGCCCGCCTGAATGAAATTGGGCCGTGACAAATCCTGCCAGTATGGACAGTAAAGTCGTCTTTCCAGACCCAGAAGGGCCTATAATTGCAGTTATGCCTGTGGGAGAGATTTCAAGAGAGTCGACCGAAATCCCACGCGGCTTAGCGGCCTTTGCATCCTGAACGGCGGGCTGGCCGTAGTGAAAACTTACACCCTTTAGAGAAAAAGCCATCAGTGCGCCCCTGTTCGCTTAGTGCGAGAAACAATACCCAGTAGAATCGACAGTACGGCACAGCATAACAACAGGCCTATCGATTGCATCGCCCAAGCACCATCCTGTGCAATGTCCGGAAGGATCAAGCCGACGGCCCATAAGACCGCGAAAACAATTGAGAAGCGGGCGCGCAGGTGGTCACCAACCCTGGTCAGCCAGACGAGAAGGGCTGCCGGCAACCACGTTAACACTGCGGGCGACAGATTGATGGCCAAAAGTTCCAAAGGTCCGAAGGCTTCTGGTGGTTGGTTTTGCAACGAAGTGCCGACCCACGGCATTGCGAGGTGCCACAGGCTGACCCAGACCAAACTTGCGAACCCAAGGCTCAACGCAACACGGCCGGCAAGGTGAGGCCGGGATGTTAGAAGCACAAGCCCAAGGACGCAAAGTGCCGCCCCCATTGTCGCAAAATATGGCGCCTGTGACATCATGAGGATTGCTTCGTCTGATGTCATTTGCTCGACTCCAGAAGCCCAATCTCGACAGCCATTTGATTGGCGCACTGATTTTTGTCCGACGCCTGGGTCAGCGTGACCCGGAGGCTTTCAGCCGTCTCATCATCTTTGGCAATGATCGCAAGCAAGCCAGTTGCAAAGTGCCGCCAGACCGCTTGATCTGTGACGGCATCCAACGATCCGTTTGGGCCGAAATGCAAGTCTGACGCGTGAGAAAAGTGGCTGATCATCAGGGGACAGGCCCCGGCGTCTGACAAATCTAAAAGCCGACTACTAAATGCAGAAATTGCATCACCGCAAGCCTTGTCCTTCCAACCTTCAGCCTCAAGCCAGCCGATCACACGCCAGACGCGCACTTGGAAACTTGAAGGATCTGCGTTCATTGCCGCATCGAGCTGGGGAAGCCGGTTGGATCGCCATTGCTGGGCGCTTGAAGTCTCCTGGTTTGAGATTGCAGCCCAAAACAGACGATCCGACTTTAACGGGGCTGGAAGGGTATCGGGCATTCCGTAAAGGCTCATGAGCCGCAACGCCTCTGCGGGCTCATTGAACTGAAGCGCAGTCAGGATCAACTGGTTCTCTAGTATTGCGCGTTGAACGTCATCTAAGTCCGTGCGATCCAGCACTTGGCCCAATAGGCTGTAGGCGCGCTTCGGATCGTCCACCAACGCTGCCGAAGCGGTCAGTTTTCGAACCTCAGCCGACCAAGTCACATCTGCTGGCCAACCGCGCATTGGGGCTGTGTCCCCAAACTTTATCAAACTGCCGCCGCAGCCGGTCACCATCTGCTTCTTTACCCTGATCTGATCGACAAATTGTGGCGGTGGCAACTGCGCGCTCCACTCTAGCCCTCGACGCACCCATTTTGCGCCCTCCGCTACAACGGGCGCTGCCGCAAGGAGCAAGACTAGTACGATGTTATGCCAGATAAGCGTTTGGACCTTCATCGGAACATTCCTTTGGCACTATAATGTCCTTCGGATAGACCAAATTTGATCTGTGTCCTGCCATCATCTGAAAGCGCCCCGGCTGGCTGCAAGCGAAGCCTCTGACCGCATCTCTGACCAAAGGCGAAAAGATTTGCCATATCAGGTGCCTCTCTTGGCACAAATACCGTGAGCAACACCCGTGAATTCAAAAAACACTTTTCGTCATCCCAGGCGACAACCTCGCGACGCCAAGGTGTCGGAATATTCGACAACGTGAAGTTCAAGACCAAGCTGAACGAATTTGGCGCAGCCTCTTGCCCAGCCGAGAAAGATTGAAATCCGTTGTCCCCCTGATATTGCGCTTTCGATGTCACAACACCTTCTGAAATAGCGCCAAGATCCAGCAACGTCAGACCCGTATCCTGCCACACCGCAAAACTGCCCCGTTGGTTTACGGCTGACCATGCACCCGGCCACATCTCGACTGTTTGTTCAGTTTGCCCTAGGGTATCTATGAAATTGCTAGGCTGCAAATCCTCGACGTTAAAATCGATGAACACAAACAACATGAGAACAGAGCAGAAAAACCCAACCGCTAGGTCAATGGACGCCGTTTCATCGCCTTCGTCTTCAGGATCGGCATCCATCGTCATGAACCTTGGGCTGTTGCCGGCAGAACAGCGCCCACGGCAAAGACGGCGCGCGACGATCCCGCAGCTGCAGGTTCAGTTGCAAGTTGATCGTTGTGGGGCTTCACAACATCCTCGGTGAGACGGCGGACGCATGTTGCGGACACGGGCGAGGCCGAAGTTGCCATCACTGCGATGGTCCGAAACAGCGCGGGCGGCAACCCCAAAAGCCTTGGAACGGCTGCCAAGTCCTCAGGACTGCCAACCTTGGCCGAGATGCCAGCCGGATCCGAAGCCAAGGCAACAATAAAGGGCGTTCCATCTGGCGAATTTGGGGCTGGGCAAAACGCAATAATATCTGCTTGCACCGGGATAGGAATGTCCGGCGTCGTCCGCGATACGGCAAGGCACAGAAGCAGTGCTGCCGTCGCAGAAATGAACAGATCAGTCATTACGATGCCCGTGCCTTCGCCGCCAATCTCACTCAATCGACACGACCCCCGACAAACCGTGTCACTTTTCGCAAAACCATCAGCGACACAGCCCCCGTTAACCCAAGGAAGGTTGTGTCGAAAGCTGTCGAAAGGCCGCCGATCAACGTCGCCGGGTCTTTGTCCACCATGGCTTGCTTTAGGCCCGCCACAGCAATCGAAACACCGACGATCGTTCCCATGAACCCCATCGCTGTGAAGATTGTCTGCGCCCAAAGACCGAACTTGTCGTAGCCATCGATGGCGTCAGATCCGCACCGCCCAAAGGTCCACACGGCATGCAACGGAACTGTCATGAGCCCCGCCAGGATAAGAGCTTGAAGGCCATTTCCGAAACTCCGCACAAGCACCGCGTAAAGATAGCTGGCATCCTCCGCAGGTGGTCCGACCGGGGCGATATGCAACGCCACGGCCAGCCAGATAATCCCACCGCATAGAGCCAGCCAACCCAGAGCGTCCCTCGAGATTGAGCTTTCAGAAGCGCGCTTACCTAGTGCCATCTTCACGGATTAGCGACCCCCCCGACGTCATTTGCAAGTGCCTTGCCTTTGTCCAAAAGCTCTTGAACTTGGTTTAAATTTTCTTCCATCAATTTGGCTGCAATATCAATTGCGTCTACTTTTATTGCAAGCACAATATCCTTCCGACTCTGTTCTAAGGACTTTATGAGGTTGCGTGCCTCAATCACCAGTTCGGCACGACGCTCGTCACCTTTTTTTAGTCTTGCGACGGAGGCCTCAGCAACGGGAAGAAGTGCGGCTTTCAGCGTTTCATTAGTTGACGCCTGAACTTCAGCAAGTGTATCGATTGCCTCATCCATAAACTTCTTCATCTCGACGTCGACTTCTCCTCCATCTTCAAGCAGATCGGTCATCTCAGTAAATTTCTGAATTAGTTCAGCAACTTGTGGATCAGCTCCTGAAATTATGTCTTGTTGCTTTTTAAGATCTTCCAAGAAGGATCGGTTTTCTCCTATTTGATCCGCTGTGATTGTCAAAAGCGCAGTGATCTTCTGCTGCATAGCTTGCTGGTTTGAGTTTAACGCATCAGTTCCTTCCGCTCGGAGTGCATTCACTGAGAACAGCATACTTACGGAAAGGATTACGGCGCTTAGCGGCTTGGACAGCTTCAAGATGATTCTCCTTCAGGTTTTGATTTATTGTCGGGCATTCTGCGAGGGACGTGAAGATTAAGTAAGCTACTCTGTGATAACAGAATTCGGATCGCAATGATTTATATATTGGATAATAATGGCTTTCAATGGTTCCTCTTTTTCTTTAATCTTCATCTCATCAGATTTAACTGATCCAAGTTCTTTTGTAAGCTCAGAATACTGCCGCGCTACAGGTGACCAAAGAGACTCTGTCAATGCTTTGCCCGTGCTACTCGGTGCATTAGCATATTGGTCCCAATTATTATAGCACTCTATTTTGACACTTGCTTCCATTTGCAGGTTAACCAATTCTTTGAGAGGGTTCGTCGCCATAGCGTACCGTTCATCAAGGTCTGCCGCGCTGAGCGCACATAGGCTAGCCTGATCTTTGATCGTGGTCCAGTCTCCGCTCAGCAGGTCTTTGTACCTGTCCCGCTCTTTGCGAATCCTACTTACCACAGAGCGTATCTGATTTTCCAAATCAGGGATGTTTTTCGCACATTTCAATTCACTTTTATTTTGCATCTCACAGAGCATGAACTCAATTTGACCAAGACTTGGATCGCATTCAGCAGAGTTTGTGGCCCCAGTTGCGGGGACAACTTCGTCCGGAGATGAGGTAAACTTCGCTGCACAGGACGGATCGTCAGGCAGTGCCGATGATTCTCCCTCAAGCACGCCAGTGCTGTTGCAAAAATCATAATTGTTATCGAGAAAATCGGTGGAAGAACACGCTGGCGCACAGGTCGAAGCGCAGATGCCTTGTATACTGATATCTTGGCACAATTTCATCGATTCTTCGGAAAGCACTTCCTGGGCTGAGGCCCTAAATGATAACAGAATCAAGATCAACGCGATGTGTGTTTTCGTCATGACCATGGAGGCTCCCCAAGTTGCCCATAAGTAACGCGTTTTCAATGGCTGCGTAAAGGCCACTAGGTCCGCTGCGGCAATCGCCGGTCAATGCCTTCCAGCAGCATCGCCAACTGGGCCGGGGTCAGTGCTATGTTGCCGTCCCTTGCCGAACGCCAGACAAACAGGCTCAGGACGCCTACGTTGAGTGCCCGCGAATGCGGTGCAATACACGCCAGTGCTGACCGGTGCCTGCGAATGCGGTTTTCCCATGCTTGTGTTGATGTGGCGTTGATGTTGGGTGTGCGAACGCAAAAAGCGCCCCTTGGGGCGCTGCACATGTTCTTGATAAAATTACTAAAAACTGGTTGCGGGTGCAGGACTTGAACCTGCGGCCTTCAGGTTATGAGCCTGCAGGGCGCAAATTTGTCATGGCGTTCTGTTATCGAAAGAATGGACATCAGTATGGAGTTTGCGCTCCAAGTTTTCGACACGCCACGACAAGATTTCTAGACGATAACGCAGGCAGAATTGGTGGTTGCAGAGAAATAGCCCCAAAACTAGAAAAACTAATCGATCATGCCCACCAGAAGTTGCACCACACATCGATGTTCCCTTAGACCACTAGTGTTTACTTGTTTTCATCGGCTACGTAAAGGTGATCCTAAAGCTTTTGATAGGGACGAGCACAGTGTCGCCCGCGCACTGATCATTTGCACAAGAAATGGCATTTTGAACCGCAGCCCGTTGCGAATGACAAAGATGATGCCGCTGATCACCAGCTTT
The DNA here is from genome assembly GCA_947468085.1 of Paracoccaceae bacterium. Classification (GTDB taxonomy): domain Bacteria; phylum Pseudomonadota; class Alphaproteobacteria; order Rhodobacterales; family Rhodobacteraceae; genus Stagnihabitans. Next base: position 13,903 of record CANIKY010000036.1, read on the forward strand.
TCATCCACACGGTGGATGCCGTGCGTGAGTGGGAAGAACGGCGATATGCGCACCATCTGAGCATCGGAAAGAAGGATCATCACGGTCATGGCATCACCCCTTTGGTGCAACCAATGAATCAGTGACTTATCAATCCGGCAAGTTGATTAATCGGTCCTGAGCCTAGATTTTATATGCCAGCAGAGTTCGCGAACGCCGATGCAACACTCAATGCTAAGATCCTGAAACCCTCGTCACTGAGGCTATTCGAAGACAAGCGGATTTTTAAGAAGTTGCGCCCGGAAACGGCCAAACACGCAGCGCTGTTTCCCGTCATTTTCCATGACGACATCCGTAAGCTGAACAAACTGCAGAGAAAGTCGACACTCCCCGTATCGTCATCTAACGAAAATTGAGAAATAAGTTCAACATCATTATATTTTTTGATCATTTGCATTGCAAATACTTCTGCCGTGATCTGGTGAAATTGCTCCACTGCGGTATCGTCCGTGATTAATCTAGGAAATGGTTCGACGTCGTCATCATAGACGTAAACATCTAACAACGCATCATTTCGGTAGTAAGGAATGCTCGCGCCTAGTCGTTGCTCGGGATATTCATGTACTTTGCCGGCCCTAAAGCCGAGAAAGCTATCAATGAGTGTCACGCCGTCTATGCTGATTATCTCCTGAACGCGACCTGCGCGAGGCCCAAACGTAATCAGTGCGACGGTTAGCGCTCCAATGGTCATCAAATTTGCGAGTCGCATTTCCATTCCTCCAAGAGCTTACGATTGGATTGATGTCGACATCGGACGATAATTGCCGATCTATAACGGGCTGATTTGTGTGAGCTTACTCGACATTTTTAGATTACGTCGGGACGTGATGAAACCAAGGTCCTTTGGTTGGCCGTCGTTGTTTTGAGCCTTTGCGATTACTTGGGGTTGGGCCTCCTTGAGGCTTTATACTGATGGACACATACGAAGCACATTGCATTACTACTTGACAATACCTAGACAGAAAATTGCCTAAGCTTCATTCAGCCACTGGCTGCATAGCGGGTGGAAAGACGGCCAAGCTATGGCACGTTCTATCGCTGCGTGCGTACTTCCAATTGCTCCCTCAATCCCCACAGTTCTTGTAACCACTGTTAATGCATTCAGTTGCCAAAGCTTGCGCTTTTGACACATCGGCTGGCGTCATCTTAAAGGCGATCTCGTCTCGCCACGTTGCTGATTTCTCAGCACCATTTGCAGATGCAATATTATACCACATATAAGCACGGACAGCATCCTTGGGAACGCCCGTACCTTCATCATACATTATGGCAAGATTTTGTTGAGCATCCGCGTTGCCTTGGTCCGCGGCCAGGCGATACCATTTAACGGCTTCTGCATCATCCAACGGAACGCCTTCTCCATTATCATACATAGTGCCTAGATTAGTTTGGCCCCTTGCGTTGCCTTGGTCTGCAGACAGCCGATACCATTTAACCGCCTGAGTTTTATCCTGCGGAACGCCCTCAGCGAACTCATACATCAAACCAAGATTGGTTTGGGCATCTGCGTCGCCTTGGTCCGCCGCTAGGCGGTACCACTTGACCGCTTCTGCATCATTCAAAGGGACGCCTTCGCCATTATCATACATAAAACCAAGAGCGTACTGAGCATCTGCTTTGCCTTGGTCCGCGGCCAGGCGATACCATTTGACGGCCTCTGCATCATCCAACGGAACGCCTTTTCCATTATCATACATAGTGCCTAGATTAGTTTGGCCTCTCGCGTTGCCTTGGTCTGCAGACAGCCGGTACCATTTAACCGCCTGAGTTTTGTCCTGCGGAACACCCTCACCGAACTCATACATCAAACCAAGATTGGCTTGGGCATCTGCGTCGCCTTGGTCCGCAGCCAGCCGATACCATTTGACAGCTTCGGCATCATCCAACGGAACGCCTTCGCCTTTGTCATACATAAAACCAAGAGCGTACTGAGCACCTGCGTCGCCTCGCTCAGCCAAGGGCATCCACACTTGCAGAGCAGTTTGGTAATCACCCGCATTGTAGGCCGCCCAACCTTTGTTGTAATCTTGTGAGCTAACAGCTGACGTACTCATCAGCAAAACAGCGGCAGAAACCGAGTATGTCAACGTCTTCATCATCGTTTGGACCCCTTACAGGCTTTTTAGAAGCTTATGTCATTGCCCCGACCCAGTCAAATAATACCTTTGATTATCAGCGTCTTTGAAGCACTGGGCTGAATACTCTGCCCAATGTATTCTACCCTTTTCGACCACCACATACACGTTAATTGTGCTTGAATAATCCGAGGATCAAGAGTTCGATCCATGTTAGAGTTCAGAACATCTAAACGTTAACAATGCGTTAATGCGTTGGATTGTTTGTAAAGGTTAGGTTGTGCTTTGATGCTGATAGTCGAGCCGGAATCAGCAAGGGCTAAGTTTAATTATTAAGGCGACATAGAAAACTCAAGAATTTGAATGAGACAATCTATTCGCCTGGTTTTAACAAGTACGTAGATTTTGAGGTTCGCTCGGCTAGGTCTGACTACTGGTGGGACTTTGCTTGGTGAAATTCTAAGTGTTTTGGCGCCAGTAATGTTCGCCGACGCTTCGACATATCAGGCCTTTACTCAGAGGTTCGCCTGGATTTTGCGATGAGAAGGTTTTTAACTTTCCCCACCCGAAGAGCGCCAACCATAGCAATCTTCTCCGACGGGGTAATGGCCATTGGTAAAGTACTTGTCTTTGAATTTCTGGCGAACTGACCGCCATTAGCGCCCAGGGATGAATTTCTGGAGAAGATTTTGTTTGTAAAACGGAAAATCACACAGTCTGACAACCCTTTTGCCAGAGGGGGGCGTACAACTAAATCCATGTTAATGGGTCTTGCGCCAATCCCACGGCATTTCGAAGGCCCCGGCCCAAAGGCCAAGACCCGCAGAGCGGGCAAAGGTCTCGGAGGTTACATAGGCCGTTGAATACTGAACGTAGGCTACGGCTAGACCCATGCCAACAAGGTAGGCCCCAACGTCCTGCCCATTAACAGAACAGACAGCCACGATGCGTTTATACCGGTCAATGTCTTTCTGCTCACAAGTAACTGTTTGCCGACCGATCAGATTGCTGAGTGTATTGGCTGACACCTGCCCGCAGCGATAGGGATTGCCCGCCGCATCGTAGCAAAGTTGTTTGCTTTCGGGGGCATCGATGCCAAACAAGCGAAAACGCTGGCCATGAATATCGATTCTGTCGCCATCAATAACAGTTGTGACCCCAACATAAGATGGGCTTTCAGGCTTGTGGCAGTGGTATTCGCCGATTTTTCGATTGTGATGGCACCCGTTGGCATCCAATTTACCAGCATGCGCACTTGCGTGAGAAATTGCCAAATTCAACACGACAAAAGCCATTGCAATCTTGAGCACAACACTAGTCCTTCCGTAGCTTGATGCATACGAATGGAACCGATTAGTTCATTGGGTCAAATATTCTTAAGTGCGAAAGGCCACCCTTAAGAGTGTTAGAAAAATGGCAGCAGTTGATTTCGAATCTATAGATGTAGGCTGCGCCGAATCCAATATGAGGATGACCGTCGCATCAGGGATAAGTTATTCGTGATTGTGACCAATATTTTTCGCGAAAACTCCCTAAACATCTCATTGGCAAACCGTTGGGGCGAACTATGACGAAAACTTGTGCCGATTAGCGTGTGCTTGCAGGCAGTTACTTGGGGCGGCCTTTGGGGCACTGTGCCCTTAAAACAGCAGCTTATAAGTGTTGCCCACACTGTCTGTTACAGTCCCCGTGCCACGTTCGGTGCCAGATCCTGTGATGAAACGGCCTTGAACCCGCGTGCCGTCGGTGCAGACGGCATAGACCTCGCCGTTGTTGACCCCACCAACGTCAGTCACCTTTGATGGCTTTGTCGAACTGAGCAAACGCGTCTCGCCCACGTGCCTGATCAGCTTTGAGCGCAACCGCTATAGCGTTCCGGCATCATTTGCGAACCGCCCTGTCAGCTTGCGGATCTATCCCGACCGGCTGGTTGTGGCAGCTGAGGGCAACATCCTGTGCGAACATGCCCGCGTGATTCAACGCAGCCATCACCTTCCACCGAAGACGATTTACGACTGGCGGCATTATCTGGCGGTCGTGCAGAGAAAGCCCGGAGCCCTTCGCAACGGCGCACCCTTCCTGGAATTACCGCCTGCGTTCAGACAGTTGCAGGATCACATGCTGCGCAAGCCCGGCGGGGATAGGGAAATGGTTGATATCCTCGCCCTCGTGCTCCATCACGAGGAACAAGCCGTGCTCACCGCCGTTGAGCTTGCCTTGTCCGAGGGCGTGCCGACCAAGACCCATGTTCTGAACCTGTTGCACCGGCTGATCGATGGCAAGGTGATCGGCGGGCCACCATTGGACACGCCGCAAGCACTGGCTTTGCACCGTGAACCAAAGGCCAATGTCGAACGCTATGACGGCCTGCGCGCCCAGATCGCCGGAGGCCGCCATGCGTCATGATCCCGCCGCCGGCGCCATCGTCATCATGCTTCGCAGCCTGAAGATGTATGGCATGGCCCAAGCTGTGACCGACCTGATCGAGCAGGGCGCACCGGCCTTTGAAGCTGCCATCCCAATGCTGTCGCAACTCTTGAAGGCTGAATTGGCCGAACGCGAGGTCCGATCCATTGCTTATCACATGAAGTCGGCGCGGTTCCCGGCCTACAAGGACCTCTCGGGCTTCGACTTCGCCGCCAGCGAGATCAACGAGGCCACTGTCAGGACCCTGCACCGTTGCGAGTTCATGGACGGCGCCCAGAACGTGGTCCTGATCGGTGGCCCGGGCACCGGCAAAACCCATGTCGCCACAGCCCTTGGTATCCAGGCAATCGAGCATCATCGCCGCAAAGTCCGCTTCTTCTCGACCATTGAATTGGTCAATGCCCTCGAGCAGGAAAAGGCCAAAGGCAAGGCCGGCCAGATTGCCGAAAGCCTGACCAAGCTCGACCTCGTGATCCTGGATGAATTGGGATACCTGCCGTTCAGCGCATCCGGTGGGGCGCTGCTGTTCCACCTGATGAGCAAGCTTTACGAGCGCACCAGCGTTGTCATCACCACCAACCTCAGCTTCAGCGAATGGGCAACGGTCTTCGGGGATGCAAAGATGACCACCGCATTGCTCGACCGTCTTACCCACCGCTGCCACATCTTGGAAACCGGCAACGACAGCTTCCGATTCAAGGCCAGTTCAGCCGCAGCAGCCCGAAAAAAGAAGGAGTGAAACCCGCCCTTGACCCAAGCATGAACCGAAATCCATAATCAGAGGTGGCTCACTTCTCGGTGAAAAAACCGGCTCAGTTCTGGGTGAAAATCAACACGCTTAGCCGCAATGGCGGCAACTACCTTGCGTTGACAGCGGTCCAGAAGGCGAAGTTCACCAAGGCTTTGCGGCACAATGAGTACGATGTACGAGCTCTGCCAATTTTGTTGAAAGCAGCTGGGCCAGATGAATGTAAGGCACTGTCGTCAGTGCTGGAACTCACACAGCACGCAGCCGCAACCCGTCTGCTGGAAGGTGCCATCAGCTAGCTGCGCTTGCATAGGGCACATACGGCGCTCCTAGAGCTTGCCGTTGCTACCGTCATGAGGCTTCCACGACTTGGCAATGTATCTAGCAGCAACAGAAGTTCGGGACAGGCGATCCTCTCACTGCTAGCGTGCTGGTGCGGTTCTCAATACGTCGCCAATTATCACACACGAAGGGAAGGCTAGTGAAGAGCGGGTTCTTTTGAGATTGAGATCCGTTGTGTGCGATCGATTGAATACTTGAACCACATCGCGTTTGCCAGAGCGCATCATCCCAGCAGTTTCTTATGCAAATGCTGAAATGGTGGAGGTTGCGTTCACAGCAGTCGTGCAAGAACGCTGGCGGGTTCGGCAAGCGCTCCAATAGCGCGCCATGACCTTTTTGTTGTGATGGTATACATATTGGTATACGACTTAAGTATATAATCAATCTATTCTATTTAAAAACAATAATTTGACCGCAATCATGATGGGGGTTTCACACCCCCTGCACCCCCGTGGGATATTTGGGCAAGTATGAAAGGCGGGGGGGCGCCGGCCTATGGAGTGTGCTTCTTCGATCTGGGCTGGAATGCGGGCCGCTGATGGCTTGCGGCGGGCTTGGCTTTTGTATCAAATGATTCAAGCCGCATTGGAGATGTGCCATGACCCGTGTTCGCCGCGCCGCCCTTCAGGTGGAAGAGATATTGGCCCGATTTGTCGAAGAGCAGGCCTTACCCGGAAGCGGGATTAGCGCAGAGACGTTTTGGGCGGGATTTTCGGAATTGCTGGCAGAGATGGGGCCACGCAACAGCGCCTTGTTGATCCGCCGTGCCGAGTTGCAAGCCCAGATTGACGCGTGGCACATTGCCCACCGCGCAAAACCCCATGATCCGCAAGCCTATCAGGTCTTCTTGCGCGAGATCGGCTATCTGCTGCCCGAAGGCCCCGAATTTCAGATTGAAACCTCGGGCGTTGACCCCGAAATTGCCAGCGTCCCCGGCCCACAACTGGTGGTGCCCATCACCAATGCCCGCTATGCGCTTAATGCCGCCAATGCGCGGTGGGGCAGCCTGTACGATGCCCTTTACGGCACCGATGCCATGGGCAGCCCAGCCCCCTCGGGCGGGTACGAACGTGGGCGCGGTGCGCGGGTTGTGGCGCGCGCACGGGTATTTTTGGACGAGGCCTTTCCGATTGTTGGCACCAGCCATGCCGATGTGCGGCGCTATTATGTCAAGGACGGGGCTTTGTTGATCGACGAACAGCCGCTGGTTAGCCCAGAGAAATTCGTTGGCTACCGCGGCAATGCGCGCGCGCCAGATTCGGTTTTGCTGCGCAACAACGGCTTGCATGTCGAACTGGTCTTTGACCGCGCCCATCCGATTGGCGCACGCGATCAAGCCCTATTGGCCGATATCGTGCTGGAAAGTGCTGTCTCGGCCATTATGGATTGCGAGGATTCGGTGGCCTGTGTGGATGCCGCTGATAAGGTGCAGGCCTATGCCAATTGGCTAGGCCTGATGAAAGGCACGCTGACGGCCGATTTTGACAAGGGCGGCCGCCGCGTAAGCCGCGCCTTGAACGAGGATCGCCGTTTCACCGCCCCCGATGGCAGTGCCCTAACCGTGAAAGGCCGTGCGCTGTTGTGGATTCGCAATGTTGGCCATTTGATGACCAACCCCGCCATTTTGGACAGCGCGGGCGAAGAAGTGCCCGAGGGGCTGATGGATGCAGCCATCACGGTGCTGATCGGCAAGAATGACCTTTTGCGCCAAGGTGGGCTGCGCAATTCTCATCACGGGTCGATCTATGTGGTCAAGCCCAAGATGCACGGGCCGGATGAAGTGGCCTTTGCCGATGCCGTCTTTGCCAAGGTCGAGCAGTTTTTGGGCCTGCCCCGCCACACGGTCAAAATCGGCGTGATGGACGAAGAGCGGCGCACCTCGGTCAACCTGAAGGAGTGTATCCGCGCGGCACGCCACCGTTTGGCCTTTATCAACACGGGCTTTTTGGACCGCACGGGGGATGAGATCCACACCTCGATGGAGGCAGGGCCGTTCAGCCGCAAGGATTTCATCAAGCGCAAGTCGTGGATCGGGGCTTATGAAAACCAGAACGTCGACATCGGGCTGGAATGTGGCCTGTCAGGGCGCGCCCAGATCGGCAAAGGCATGTGGGCAGCGCCCGATTTGATGGCGGCCATGCTGGAACAAAAGATCGACCATCCCAAGGCAGGCGCGAATTGTGCTTGGGTGCCCTCGCCCACTGCAGCCATTTTGCACGCCCTGCATTACCACAAGGTCGATGTCTTCGCCGTACAGCACCGACTGGCGGCGGGCGGACGGCGGGCCTATGTCGAAACGCTGCTGGAAATTCCCTTGGCGAGTTACCGCAAATGGAGCGAGGCGCAGGTGATGCGCGAGGTTGAGAACAACGCTCAGGGGATCCTCGGCTATGTGGTGCGCTGGATTGATCAGGGGGTGGGTTGTTCCAAAGTGCCTGATCTGGGCGATGTGGGGCTGATGGAAGATAGGGCAACCTGCCGCATCTCGTCGCAGCATATTGCCAATTGGCTGCACCATGACGTGGTAAGCTTGGATCAAGTCGAGGCGGCCTTGCAGAAAATGGCAGGCTTGGTCGACAGGCAGAATGCCGGCGATCCGCTTTATCAGCCGATGGCCCCAACTTTTGACGGCATCGCCTATCACGCGGCGCGCGAACTGGTCTTGCGCGGGCGTGTGCAGCCGTCGGGCTACACCGAGCCGATCTTGCACGCCCGCAGGCAGCAGAAAAAGGCGCAAGGGTAAGGGCAGGCAAGCGGTTTTTTCGCAGAAAAAAACGCGCTACAGCCGAACGACGCGCACTTCGCTGCCTTTAGCGGTGAGGGCGATTTCACCGCGACACAGGCTGAGCGCATCTTGGCCAAAAGCATCGGCCCGCCAACCTGACAGGGCAGCAACATCGCGCTGACCGGCCGCGATCAGGTCCAGATCGGAGGAGGAGGCGATCAGACGTGCTGCCACCCCCAACCCTTCAGATTTGGCCTTGAGAAGCACGCGCAACAGGTCTGCCAGCGCGGGGTTGACCTGCAACTGTTCGCGCACCGCATCGGGGCGGGGCAGGTCTTCGGGCTTTGTCTCCATGCCCGCTTTCACGGCGGCTATGATACCATCCGCAATCTCGGGCTTGCGGCCTTCGCGCAACAAAAGGCGCGAGCGCCCCAGTTCTTCGGTGTTGGTGGGGCGCGTCGAGGCCAGCTCTACCAGCGCGTCATCCTTCATCACCCGCGAGCGGGGGATATTGTGGCTTTGGCAATAGCTTTCGCGAAACCGCGCCAGTTCTTTGACCACGGCCAAAAACCGGCCCGAGGTGGTACGGGTTTTGATCCGCAACCACGCCTCTTCGGGGCGGGTGGTGTAGGTTTCGGGATCAAGAAGAATAGCAAGTTCTTCCGCAACCCATGAGTGCCGGCTGGTTTTGGCGATTTGGGCCGCCAAGAATTCATAAATCACCCGCAAATGGGTGACATCGGCCACCGCATATTCGGCTTGCGCTTGCGTGAGCGGGCGGCGCGACCAATCGGTAAAGCGCGAGGTTTTATCCAGATCCGCCTTGGCGATTTTTTTGACCAGCGTCTCGTAGCCCACCTGTTCGCCAAAGCCGCAGACCATGGCCGCCACCTGCGTGTCAAACAGCGGCACGGGCAAGCAATTGCCCTCGACAAAGAAAATCTCAAGATCTTGGCGGGCGGCGTGAAAGACCTTCACCGTCGCCTCGTGCCGGAAAAGATCATAGATCGGTTCCAGCGACATATCCGCGCCTTCGATCGGGTCGACCAGAACCGCATCACCGTCTTTGCCCGGCAGCGCCATCTGGATCAGGCAAAGCTTGGACCAAAAGGTCCGCTCGCGCAGAAATTCAGTGTCGATTGTGACATAAGGATGGGTTTTGGCGGCAGCGCAGAAGGCTGAAAGATCTGCGGTCGTGGTGATGGTGCGCATGGGTTAGCTTTCGCTAGGGGCCTGCGGGTTCATCCCGCTGATCCGCTATAGGGCGCGGGGGGGCAAATGGGAAGGGCAAGAGCCGGGATTTGGCGTAGCAGGCAGGGTGTTTCACACCCCCTGCACCCCCGTGGGATATTTGGGCACATATGAAAGGGGTTAGAAGGCGGTTTTGTCCGCCCCTTTCAGGCCCAAGATCTCGCGGGCTTCATCGGGGGTGGCGACATCGCAACCCAGATCTTCAACGATGCGGCGGATTTTGGCGACTTGTTGGGCGTTTGAGGTCGCCAGTTGACCGCGCGCGATGAGCAGGCTGTCTTCCAGCCCCACTCGCACATGGCCGCCCATCTGGCTGGCGGTGGCGGCAAGGCCCATCTGCGCGCCCCCTGCCCCCAGCACCGACCAGCGGTAGTCATCGCCAAAGAGCCGATCAGCCGTGCGTTTCATGAAGACCAGATTGTCCACCTCTGGCCCGATGCCGCCCAGAATGCCGAAGATGAATTGCAGGAAGATCGGCGCTTTGAACAGGCCAATATCCATGCAAAAGCGCAGGTTATACAGATGGCCCACATCATAGCATTCATGCTCGAATTTAATGTCATGCGGGGCCAATGTCTTGGCAACATTGGCGATATCGGCAAAGGTGTTGCGGAAGATATAGGTGTCAGAGTTTTCGACATAGTCCTTTTCCCAATCGAACTTCCACGTGTCGTAACGTTTGGCCAGCGGGTGAAAGGAAAAGTTCATCGACCCCATGTTGAGCGAGCACATCTCTGGCGAAAAGGTCAAAGCGGGGGCGATGCGCTCTTCAATCGTGTTTTTCAGCGACCCGCCGGTGGAGATGTTCACCACGGCCCCGGTGGCCTGTTTGATCTGCGGCAAGAAGGCGGCAAAGTCTTGCGGGTTGATCGACACGCCACCATCGGTGGGTCTGCGGGCGTGCAGGTGCAAGATGGCGGCCCCCGCCTCGGCCGCCGCAACCGCTTGGGCGGCGATATCTTCGGGGCGATAGGGCAGCGCGTCTGACATAGTGGGGGTGTGGATCGCCCCCGTAATAGCGCAGGTGATGATCGTTTTGGGGCGCTTGGCCATAACTCAATCCTTAAAGGTAATGCGGTAGCCGACCGGAAACAGCGACCAGCCAAACCGCTCGGCCGCATAGCCCCATAGGCCCTTGGGGGCTGCTAACATCACCACGATGGCCAATGTGCCCAAGAACAGCAGGTAAAGCGTGCCGAAATCGGCCAGAAACTCGCGCAGCAAAAAGTAGACGATGGTGCCGATGATCGGCCCTTCGATCGTGCCGATGCCGCCGATGACGACGATGAAGATCACAAAGGCCGTCCAGTCGTTGACGCTAAACGCCGCATCGGGCGAGACGCGCAGCTTTTGCAGGCTGATCAGCGCGCCGATCATCGCCGTAAGCCCCGCCACCACCACATAAAGCGCGTGTTTCACCCGCCCGATGCGGATGCCAAGTGAGGTTGATGCCACTTCGCTGTCGCGGATAGCCGTCAGCGCCAGCCCGATGCGAGAACGTAACAGCGCGTACACCAGCGCCAGACAGCCCGCGCCAAGCGCCAAGGCCAGCCAGAAGATCGACGCCTCGCGCAGCCATTTGGCCCCCAGCGCCTTGGTCACGGTGACGGGCAGGCTGATGCCCGACCCCCCACCCAAAGCGGTGGCTTGGGCGGCGATCAGGCGAAAGACCTCTGCCATGACCCAAGATCCTATGGCGAAATAGGCCCCTGCCAGACGAAAGACCAAAGCGGCTACTGGCACGGCGACCAAGGCTGCAACCAACCCCGCCAAGGGAATTGCCAAAAGCGGATGCACCCCAAAAAACAGCGCCAAGCTGAAAGTGATATAGCCGCCCAAGCCGACATAGGCTTGCTGTCCGACCGAGACGAGGCCGGTATAGCCTGCCAGCAGGTTCCACAAAGTGGCCAGCGCCAGATAAACGGCAAACTCTCCCGCCAGATGCAAGAACGACGACGAGGCCCACCACGGGGCGGCGGCAAGGACCGCAAACAGGCCCAAAGCCACAAGGCCCGCGATCCGCGAGGCAAGCGTGGATCGAGAGATCGAAAACTGCGTCATCCATCCATCCTTGGAAACAATCCGCGCGGCTTGACCGCAAGGATCAGCAAAAACGCCACATGGCCCGCCAAGATCTGCCAACCCGGGTCAATCGCCGCCCCAAGTCCCTGCGCCACACCCAAGATCACCCCGCCCACCAGCGTGCCCCATAGGTTGCCCAAACCGCCGATGATCACCGCCTCGAACCCGAAAATCAGCCGCCCCGGCCCCATGAACGGATCAAAGTTCGACCTTATCGCTAAAAACACACCCGCAATCGCCACCACGCCCAAACACAGCGCCATGGCCCAAGCGTAGACGCGGCGGCGGTCTAGGCCCATCAACTCGGCAATCTCGGCATCGTCGGAGGTGGCGCGAAAGGCGCGGCCAAGCGCGGTTTTGTAGAACATGAATTGCAGCGCCGCGATCACAGCCACAGCCGTTGCAAACATCAGCGCGGGCAAAAGGCCAATGGATAGGCCCCCCACTGTGACCGAAGCCGTTTCCAACACCCCCGCATCCAGCTTGCGGCTGTCGGCTGTAAAAACCGCCAGAAGCCCGTTTTGCAAGATGACCGACAGGCCGAAGCTAACAAGCAAGGGCGGCAGCAAATCACCCCCCAAGGTGCGGTTCAATATGCCGCGCTGCAAGGCGTAGCCAAAGGCTGCCATCAACGGCACTACAAAGACCAGCGCCGCGAGGGGCGGCAGGCTTGTCAGCTTGATCACCTCCATCGCCGTATAGGCGGCCAGCACGATCAGATCGCCATGCGCGATATTGACCAGCCGCATCACGCCAAAGATCAGCGACAATCCGGCGGCAAACAGCGCATAAAGCCCGCCGACCAGAACGCCTTGCAAAATGATGTTCACAAGATCCATCTTAGGTTCCGAAATATGCGGCCGAAATGGCATCACGGCTGTGATCGCGCGGCGCGCCTGACAAAGAAACCCGCCCCTCTGCCAAGCACAAAAACTGCTGGCAAGCCCCCAGTGCGCGGGTGACATCTTGCTCGACCAAAACGGCGCTCATCCCCTGCCCAGTGATTTTGGGCAATTGGGCGTAGATGTCTTTGATCACGATGGGCGCCAAGCCAAGGCTAAGTTCATCAAACAGCACCAGATCGGGGTTTGACATCAGCGCCCGCCCAATCGCCACCATCTGCTGCTGTCCACCCGACAGCGAGGTTGCCGGTTGGTGGCGCTTTTCTTGCAGGATGGGGAAAAGATCATACAGCCGCGCCAATCCCCAAGGGCCGGGTCGGCCGACTTGCCCGCCCAAGATCAGGTTTTCTTCCACTGACAGCGATTTGAACAGACGGCGGCCTTCGGGCACCATGGCGATGCCAAGGCGCACAGTTTGCGCGCCCCCCAAACCCGTGATGTCGCGGCCGCGCCATGTGATGCGCCCCGCCTTGGGCGACACCAAGCCGCAGATGGATTTGAGCAGCGTCGATTTGCCCGCACCATTGGCCCCGATCAGCGCCAGCACC
>CANIKY010000037.1 GCA_947468085.1 Paracoccaceae bacterium
GATCACGATCAGGTCGCCGTCTTCCCAGATGACAGTCAGCGGGATATCTTCGGGCAGGGTTTCAACAGGTTCGGGCGGGTCCAGCTGGATGCGGTAAACCTCGCCCATCACCACCTTGGCCTTGCCATCAGTGACAGACACCCCGTCACGGCTGACAGCGCCTTCATCGATCATCCGCGCCAGACGGCTGCGCGACAGGGCCGCGCCCTCTGGCACAAGCACGGCAAGGGCCTTATCAAGGCGCGCGGGGGCATCTTGGGGGATGGTGATCAAGATCGCCTCGTCATCGCCCAAGTCGTCTGAGAAAGAAGAGAAAACCATGGCCGAACCTCCAGAGGATGACACAGCCCTGCCGCCTGCGCTGCAATGGCTGAAATGGCTGGTGATGACCCTCACGCTCAGCCTGATTGGGGGGGTCATAACGGTGGTTTGGCTGCTTGTCACCCGCTTGCCGATGCCCGGCGCGCATCCGGTGGCCCCGGCAAGCTTGGATATGCCCGCAGGGGCCACGGCTGCGGCGGTGACGCTGGGGACGGGATGGGTGGCCGTGGTGACGACCGACAACCGGATTTTGCTCTTCGGGGCCGATGGCAAGTTCTGGCAAGAGATCGCGGTCAAGCCGCCGGCGAACTAGCCCCCCTTGCGCCAAATACGACATAATCGCGGCGCAAGCGAAACGGACGGGGGCTGGCGCTGAAGCCAGCATGGGGCAAATTCGCAGCACAGGACGGGGTTGGGCATGATTGATTTTCTAGCACAGGATGCAACGGCGCTGGCGGGCATGGTGGCCAAGGGCGAGGTGACGCCGACCGAGCTGTTAGACGCAGCCCTTGCCAAGGTGGCGGCGGTAAACCCCGCGCTGAATGCGGTGGTTTTGATGCAAGAAGACACCGCCCGCCGCTCCATCGCCCAAGGATTGCCGCGCGGCCCCTTTCGCGGCCTGCCGTTCTTGCTGAAAGATCTGGGCTGCGAGGCGGTGGATTTCCCCTCGCACAATGGCTCGCGGCTGTTTGCCAACACGACGTATAAGCGCAATTCGTCGATCTTCGAGCGTATCCGCGCCACGGGGGTGGTGACCTTTGGCCGTACCACCAGCCCGGAAAGCGGCATTGGGGCTGCGACGGAAAGTGCCGTCTACGGCGGGCCCACGCGCAACCCATGGGATCTTGAGCGGACTTCGGGAGGGTCTTCGGGCGGGGCGGGGTCGGTGGTGGCGGCGGGGATTGTGCCCTTTGCCCATGGGTCGGATGGCGGCGGGTCGGTGCGGATCCCAGCCTCGTCTTGCGGGCTGTTCGGTTTTAAACCCACCCGCGCGCGCTTGCCCGATGGGCCTTACGCCGGCGAAGGCTGGGCGGGGATGGGAATTGATGGGTTCTTGACCCGTTCGGTTCGCGATACAGCCACGATGCTAGACGCCTGCGCTGGCTCTGATCTGGGCGCGCCCTATGCGGCTCCGCCGCTGCTCAAAAGCCACGCCGATGCCATCAGCCGCCCCCCACGCCGCCTGCGGATCGGGATGTGCGATACGAGCTTTACGGGAACAGCCATCCATCCAGAAGTGGCGCAGGCCGTGCGCGACACGGGGCGATTGATGGAAAGCTTGGGGCACCATGTCGCCCCTGCCCTGCCCAAGGCCGATGTGCCGATGATGATGCGGGCTTGGACCGATATTGTCGCGGTGGGCACGGCTTTGTCGGTCCGCAGCGGCTTGAAGGGCCGGGCGATCACGGGCGATTTGGTGGAAGGCGTCAGCCGAGGGGCGACGCTTTTGGCAGAAACCATGTCTCCGCTGCGCTATCTGGAAGCTGTGGGCGAAATTCACGCCTTTGGCCGGCAGATGGCGGCGGCTTTTTCAGAGTTTGACATTCTTCTGTCGGCCACGCTGTCAGAACCGCCCGCCAAGGTCGGGCGTTTTTCGCATGATACCGAAGATTATCTGGCCTACCGCATCGGACCGGATGGGATTTTCGCATATTCGCCCTTCTGCGCCATCTTCAACGCCTCCGGGCAACCGGCGGCATCGGTGCCCTTGGGCATGTCAAAAGACGGTCTGCCCATGGGGGTGCATCTGGCCGCCCCCTATGGAAACGATGAAGAATTAATCGCGCTATGCGCCGAATTAGAGGCGGCAGCGCCTTGGGCCCACCTGCGCCCTGCCGTTTGCGCATGAGCGCAAAAAACCATTTGCAAGCCCTGCGCTGCGCTGTGCAATATGATCAAAACAACGCAGGAGTGTGCGGTGACAGACAGCATCGCCGTTGAAGCCCGCCATGTCGTGAAGGCCTTTGGCCAAGGCGAGACGGCGGTACGGGCCTTGGATGACGTTTCGGTTGATATCCGGAAGGGAGAGTTCTTTACCCTGCTCGGCCCCTCTGGCTGTGGCAAAACGACACTCTTGCGGCTGATTGCAGGGTTTGAAATGCCCTCTGCTGGGGCGATCCTGCTGGAAGGCGCCGATATCACCACCTTGCCGCCCAACAAGCGCCCGGTAAACACGGTGTTTCAAAGCTATGCTTTGTTCCCGCATCTGACAGTGGCAGAGAATGTGGGCTTTGGTCTGCAAATGCTGGGCCGTCCCAAGGCCGAAGTTGCCGCCACCACGGCGCGAATGCTGGCCTTGGTCAAGCTAGAGGCGCTTGCAGGCCGCAAGACCAGCCAGCTTTCGGGCGGCCAACAACAGCGCGTGGCCTTGGCCCGCGCACTGGCCCCTGCGCCCAAGGTTTTGCTGCTGGACGAGCCGCTGTCCGCGCTGGACCTGAAACTGCGCAAGGAAATGCAGATTGAACTCAAGCGGTTGCAGTCGGAAACCGGCATCACCTTTATCTTTGTCACCCACGATCAGGAAGAAGCCCTGACCATGTCTGACCGCATCGGGGTGATGAGCGCGGGCAAGCTGCAGCAAGTGGGCACGCCCAAAGACATCTACAACCATCCGGTCAACCGCTTTGTCGCGTCTTTCATCGGCGAGTCGAACTTTTTGCCCGCCACCCGCGAGGGGAATCTTTACCGGCTGGATTGCGGGGCGATGATCGCTGCCCCCGCCGCCAAAGCCGCCCGTGTGACCCTGACCGTGCGCCCCGAACAGGTCCGCCTGTCAGCGGTGGTTGAGGCCGATGCCATCCCCGCCACGATCACCAACCTTGTCTATTTCGGCACCGACACCCATTGCCATCTGGCGCTGTCAGATGGCACCGAAGTGGTGGCGCGCCTGCAAAGCCCTGCCACGGGGGATGCGGGCTTGGGCCTTGGCCAATCGGTTGGCCTGCGCTTTGTGCCCGAAGCCATCCAAGTGCTGGAGGATTGATGAGCCCCGCAGAACAGGCCGAAGTCACAAGGTCGGCTCGCAACGGGTGGCTGCTGTCTACCCCGGCACTGGTGGTGCTGACGCTGGCGGCGATTGGGCCTTTGGCCATCGTGGTGGCGTATTCGTTCATGCCACCGGGGGAATATGGCAATGTCGCTTGGGGCTTTTCGCTGGAAGCCTGGCAAGGGATCTTGTTCACCAAAGACATCTTCGACGGCACACTGGCTTGGGCAGATGCCAACCTGACGATCTTTTGGCGGTCGGTAAAGCTGTCAGTGCTGACAACGGTTTTTGCTTTTCTTGTGGGCTTTCCAACTGCGTGGTTCATTGCGACAAGGCCGCCAAATGCACGGGCGCTGTGGTTGTTTTTGATCACTATTCCGTTTTGGACCAACCTTTTGATCCGTACCTTTGCCATCACAGAAATCATCCGCAAGGAAGGCTTGCTCAACACGGTCTTGCTTAAACTGCAGATCATAAGCCAACCGTTTGAGATGATCTATACCGACACGGCGGTGTTTATCGGGATGACCTATGTCTACCTGCCCTTGATGGTGCTGCCGCTGTTTGCCTCGCTTGATCGCTTTGATATGCGCTTGCTAGAGGCGGCCTATGATCTTTATGCCAACCCGTGGCAGGTCTTGCGGCGGGTGATTATGCCCATCGTGCGGCCGGGAATTATTGCTGGTTCAATCTTGGTCTTTGTGCCCTCGCTGGGGGCCTATGTCACCCCGCGCCTGCTGGGGGGTGGCAAGAATATGATGATCGGCAACTTTATCGAATTGCAGTTTGGTCAAGGGCGCAACTGGCCCTTGGGCGCGGCTTTGTCGGTGACGCTGCTGATCATCGTGACCGGCGCTTTGCTGGTCTATGTCCGCTATGCCAACCGGGAGACGCGCCATGGCCACTAGGGGCTTTGTCATCTCGCGCTTGCCCGGCTTTAACCCCATAGCGACCTTGGTCTTTGCGGCACTGTACCTGCCCATCATCATTTTGGTGATCTATTCGTTCAACGCGGGCCGGTCTGTGTCTGGTTGGGAAGGATTTTCGCTGAAATGGTATGCGATTGCTTGGGAGAATGACGCGGTCAAGGCGGCCACGATCCGCTCGCTGTATCTGGCGGCATCGGCGGCGGTGATATCAACCTTTTTGGCCACGCTGGCGGCTTTGGGCACCACGCGGCGGCGGGCCTTTGGCGGGCAAACTTTCATCTATGTGATGATCAACCAACCGCTGATGGTGCCGGAGGTCGTTTCGGCCGTGGCGCTGCTGATCTTTTTTGCCATGATCAAACAAGCCACGGGCTATGCGGGCATGGGGTATCTCATTGCCGCCCATTCGGCCTTTTGCATCCCCTTTGCCTATCTGCCGATCCGCGCACGGCTGGAAGGCATGGATATGACGCTGGAAACCGCGGCGGCGGATCTTTACGCGTCCCCTTTGCAAGCCTTTCGCTTCGTCACCCTGCCCTTGCTGCTGCCGGGGATCATCGCGGGGATGATGCTGGCCTTTGTCACCTCGTTGGATGATGTGGTGATCACAGTCTTTGTGAAATCGGCAGGGCAAGACACCTTGCCCACCTATATGCTGGGCCAAATCCGCCGACAGGTGACGGCAGAGATCAACGCGATCTCGACCGTGCTTTTGGGCTTGACCGTTTTGCTGCTGACGCTGTTCTTTTTGCTGACGCGTAAGAAAAATTAACACCACCAACCAACCGGGAGACTAACATGAAAAAACTATTGTCCACCGTGGCCCTGCTTTTGGCCACCGCTGGCATGGCGCAGGCCGCTGGCGAATTGCAGCTTTACAACTGGGGCGACTATACCAACCCCGAGCTGCTCAAAAAGTTCGAAGCCGAAACTGGCATCAAAGTGACTGTCACCGATTACGACAGCAATGACACAGCGCTGGCTAAGGTAGAAGCCGGCGGATCGGGCTTTGACTTGGTCGTGCCCTCGGCCAGCTTCATTCAGATTTTTGTGGAAAAAGGCCTGATCCAAGAACTGGACCTGTCCAAGATCCCCAACCACAAAAATATCGCGCCGGAATGGATGAACGTCGATTACGACCCCGGCCGTAAGTTCACGGTTCCGTGGCAATGGGGCACCACCGGTATCGGCGTGAACCAGACGGCCTATTCGGGTGATATCAACACCTCAGCCATTTTCATGGACCCACCGGCGGAATTGGTCGGCAAGGTCAACGTGACGCCGGAAATGGGCGAAGTACTGGCACTTGCGACCATGTATATGGGTGGCAAGCCTTGCTCTGACGACGCAGACCTGATGAAAAAGGTCCGCGACAAGCTGTTGGAAGCCAAGCCTAAGTGGATTTCGATGGACTATGGCATGACCGAAAAGATGTCGAACAATGACATCGTGGCGTCGGAATACTGGAATGGCGCGATGTTCCGGGCGCGTCTGGCGAACCCAGATGTGAAATACGGCTATCCCAAAGAAGGCTTCCCGATCTGGATGGACCAAGTGGCCCTGCTGACGGATGCCAAGAACGTCGAGGAAGCCTATAAGTTCCTAGACTTTATTGCGGTCCCAGAAAACGCCGCCCTGATCTCGTCCTTTGCTCGTTATGCCAATGGCATTGCCGGTTCGGAAGAGTTCATGCCCGCCGACATGAAGGACGCGCCGGAAATCGTTATTCCGGCAGAGTTCAAGGACAAGGGCGTGTTCTTGCCCACCTGCACCGGCAAAGCGCAAGAATATATCACCGCGATCTGGACCGAACTGCAAAAGTAAGCACCAACTGCGGGGAGGGTCTTGCCCCTCCCCGCACCCCTGACGCGTGCGGGGGGCTTGTCAGCCCCCCTCACACTCCCCTTCGAGAGTATTTGGGCAAAGTGCAAATGGATCTATGGCAACTTTCCGCATCGGATCTGGCGCGGGCTTTGGCTGCGCGGCAGGTGGCACCGTCCGAGGTGATGGCGGCCTATCTGGCGCGGATTGCGGTGGTTAATCCGGGGTTGAATGCCTTGGTGTCGCTGCGCGATCCGGATGATTTGATGGCCGAGGCGCGGGTGGCGGATGATGCGGCCCCCAAGGGATGGCTGCATGGGATGCCCTTTGCCGTGAAGGATTTATGCGCGACCAAAGGGTTGCGCACCACTTGGGGATCGCCGCTTTTTGAGAATTTCATCCCCGAGCAAGACGACCTTTTGGCCGCAAGGATGCGCGGGGCGGGGGCGATTTTTATCGGCAAAAGCAATTCGCCCGAATGGGGGCATGGCAGCCATACGTTCAACCCGGTCTTTGGGCCAACGCATAACCCTTATGACCAAGCGCGCACCCCCGGCGGATCGTCGGGCGGGGCTGCGGCGGCGCTGGCGGCGCGGATCGTGCCTGTGGCAGATGGGTCGGATATGATGGGCAGCCTGCGCAATCCGGCCGCGTTTTGCAATGTTTACGGATTGCGGCCCAGTTGGGGCTTGGTGCCGGCGGATGCACAGGGCGATACATACCTGTCGACCATGTCGACCGAAGGGCCCATGGGGCGCACGATTGAAGATGTGGCAAACCTGTTGCAGGTTCAGGCGGGGCCCAACCCAGCCGTGCCTTTTGACCGCGCGGCGGACGGCTATGTCGCGGCCTTGAAAGGCGCAAGCCTGAAAGGCAAGCGCATCGCTTGGGCCGCCGATTGGGGCGGGGCCTATGCGACCGAGCCGGGGATTTTGGACCTGTGTCAAGCCGCATTGCACCAGATGGAAGAGATGGGCGCGATTGTCGAGCCGATAGCCCCGCCCTTTCCAGCCGAACAGATGTGGCAGGCTTGGGTGACTTTGCGCGCCATGATGAATGCGAATGCGTTTCGCACCCTTTACGCCGATCCCGCCAAGCGCGCCCAGATCAAACCCGAAACCATTTGGGAGATTGAGCAGGGCCTGACCCTGTCAGCCCAAGCGGTGTATGAGGCGAGTGTGGTCCGCTCGGCTTGGTATGCCGCAGCTGCGCGGTTGTTTGACCTTTACGACGCGATCGCCCTACCCACGGCGCAGGTCTGGCCCTTTCCTGTGGAATGGCGCTGGCCGCAAGCCATTGGCGCACGGAAAATGGACACCTATCACCGCTGGATGGAGGTGGTGATCCCCGCAGCGCTGATTGGCCTGCCCACACTGTCCGTACCGGTGGGCTTTGGCGAAAATGGCCTACCCATGGGGATGCAACTTGCCGGGCGGGTTGGACGTGATGGCGCGGTGCTTGCGATGGGGCAGGCATGGCACGAGGCGACCGATTGGCCCAACCAGCGCCCGCCTGTGCTGTGAGCTTGCCCTCATCCCTTGGCGTGCTTAAACTTCGTTGCCAATCGGGGGAGGAATGCGCCTAATTTACCGGCTTTTGCTGCCCTTGGTACCCTTGGCCATGCTGGGTGTAGCGCTGTGGCGCTGGTTGGTCGGGCGCGACGCGCGCGGCGCCCTTGGCGAACGGCTGGGCTATGTGCCGCGTCCGGCTGCGGGGGCGACGCTTTGGCTGCACGCCGCGTCCAATGGAGAGTTGGCCTCGGCCCGATGGGTGGTGGAAGACCTGTTGGCGGCGCGGCCCGGTTTACAGGTGCTGGTCACGACCAACACGGCCACAGCGCAGGCTTTGGGAAGGGCTTGGGATTTGGAGGGAGTGACGGTGGCCTTTGCGCCGTTAGACTTGGCCCCTGCGATCCAACGGGTTTTGCGGCGGTGGAAGCCACAGGCGCTTATTACGGTTGAGGCCGAGATTTATCCACGCCGCTTTGCCCTTTGTGCCGCAGCACATATCCCCATTGTCCTGATCGGTGGGCGGATGTCAAAGCGCAGCTTTCATGGCTGGCAAGCGCTGC
This sequence comes from Paracoccaceae bacterium, assembly GCA_947468085.1. Taxonomy (GTDB): domain Bacteria; phylum Pseudomonadota; class Alphaproteobacteria; order Rhodobacterales; family Rhodobacteraceae; genus Stagnihabitans. The sequence continues at coordinate 8,129 of CANIKY010000037.1, forward strand.
AGCCGGTGATGGCGCGGGCCTTGGGGCGGGTGCAAATGGCCTCGGTTCAAGATGAAGCGTCGGGTCAACGGCTGCTGGCCTTGGGATTGCCACAGGCTGCGATGCGGGCACCCTGCGATTTGAAGGCTGTAGCCATTGCGCGGCAGCCAGCACCGACTTTACCGCCACGGGAAAACCGCGCGCGGTGGCTGTTGGCAGCATCAACCCATGCGAGAGAGGAGGCGATCATCCTTGACGCCTTCGCGCAGGTGCGCGACCTTTTTGACCACCTGATCATTGCCCCGCGCCATTCGCGCCGTGGTGATGAGGTGGAAGCGCTGATATCCGCACGCGGGTTTGCACTGGCACGGCGGTCTGACGGGTCTATGCCCGGGGCCGCGCCGATCTTTTTGGCCGACACGATGGGCGAGATGGACCTGTGGTATGCGCTCTGCGGGGCTTGCATCGTGGGTGGCAGCTTTGTGCCCAAGGGCGGGCATACCCCATGGGAGCCAGCGCGGATGGGCTGTGCCATAGTGCATGGGCCTTGGGTTGAGAACTTTGCAGCCCCCTATGACGCCCTTGCCAAAGCCGGAGGCGCCTTGCAGGTGCACGACGCCCAAGATTTGGCCGCCGCTTTGGCCGATCTGGGTGCTGAGGGCCAAGAACGCTTAACCGGCGCTGCTGCACAGATTTTGAGCCAAATTGGCAGCGGCGCGCGGCTTGGCAAGGATATTTGCGGGCTTTTCCCCGTAAACCCGCCAAAAAAAATACCTTGCACTGAAGTGATTATGTGAGACAAGCAAATGGATAGTCCGCCAGCACCGAGGAATGAACCTTGGGTCAAAAGAAGCGGGCGAAGGTGCAGGCATAATGTCCATGACCATTCCCACGCTGTTGGCTGACAGGATAGAGCCTATACTGTCCCAGCCCCCCGCTGTGACAGAAGCGCCTATGGCCGAGGATGCTATGGCCGAACAGGTCGCTGCTTTGTGCTGGCGGCTGCACAAGGGGCGGATACAGGTTTTGCTCGTCACGTCGCGCGATACGGGGCGTTGGGTTTTGCCCAAAGGCTGGCCAATGTCGGGAAAACCCGCACAAACTGCCGCCGCCCGCGAGGCTTGGCAAGAGGCAGGGGTTGAAGGGCTTGTCCAAGCCCAACCCATCGGGCGCTATTGCTATGACAAAATGCGTCCCAATGCCGTCCCATTGCCTTGCTGCGTGGATGTCTTTGCGCTGCGGGTGCAGCGGCTGAAGGCAGCCTTTCCAGAACACAAGCAACGCCACCGCAAATGGTTCAGCGCGGCCGAAGCGGCAAGTTTGGTAGCCGAACCCGATCTTGCCGCCCTGTTATCAGGCCTGCATGAGACCCCAAGCCGGCTGGACGCCCCTGCATAGCGCCACCCCCGCCCCTTCACGCCGCAGCGCCGCTTGACACCGGCCCCAACCTGCCAGTTAAAGGGAAGGTGAGCACTAGGTGTCCGGAACCCAAGCGATGCAACGATGATCCGATATGCGCTGAAATGCGACAACGCGCACGAGTTTGACAGCTGGTTCGCTTCGGCTGTGGCTTATGACAGCCTAAAGGCTGCGGGCCATGTCGCCTGCCCTACCTGTGGCAGTGCCGAGGTGGCCAAGGCCCTGATGGCCCCGCGCGTGGCCTTGGGGCAAGGCGACCTGACAACGCCGCACAGCGATGCTGAAAAAGCCTTGGCAGACCTGCGCCGCAAGGTGGAAGAAAACTCGGAATATGTCGGCGTGAACTTTGTGGCCGAGGCGCGCAAGATGCACGAAGGCACGGTGCCCGAACGGTCCATCTACGGCGAGGCCAAGCCTGCGGAGGCGATCAAACTGTTGGAAGAGGGCGTGCCCGTGGCCCCACTGCCCTTTATGCCCGCGCGTAAGAGCAACTAGCGCCCCTTTTTTTTCGGCCAAGGCCCCCCCAAAAGAAACTGGAGGGTTTCACACCCTCCAGACCTCCCGTGGGATATTTTGGCACATATGAAAGGGGTTAGATTTGCTTTTGCGGCATCTGCACGCGCAGGCCGTCAAGCGCGTCAGAGACTTTCAACTGGCAGGTTAGGCGCGAACGGATAGGGTCGGGCGACCAAGCGAAATCGAGCATGTCAGATTCCATCGCGTCTTTCTTGGGCAGGCGGTCAACCCAAGCCGGATCGACATAGACATGGCAGGTCGAACAGGCGCAAGCGCCGCCGCAGTCGGCCTCGATGCCGGGAATGCCGTTGTCGCGGGCCCCTTCCATCACGGTCAGGCCGTTTGCGACCTGGATCGTGTGTTCTTTTCCGCCAAATTCGACATACGTTATCTTTGCCATGGTGCCCTCGTATCGTTGTTGTGGGGTATCTAGCGCAAGGGGAGCGCGGGTTCCACCCCTCGTTTGGGGGCTTGCGCGTACCTGTGATGGCTTGCCATGCTGCAAATGATGTTCTACTTTCGTTCTATGTCTGATTGGCTGACCCCCACCCCACGCCCCAACACTTGGCCCCGCCCACCCGCGGCCTTGCCTGCCGCCCGTTTGAACGAACCCAGCCAGGGCGCACGGGTTTGTGTGGCGGGGTTGGTTTTGGTGCGCCAGCGCCCCGGCACCGCCAAGGGCGTGATCTTTCTGACACTAGAGGATGAGACGGGGGTTGCCAATGTGGTGGTCTGGGCCACGATCTATGAACGCTTTCGCCGCGCGGTGATCTCGGGCCGCTTGCTGCGCGTCACAGGCCGCTTGCAGCGCGATGCGGGGGTGGTGCATGTGGTGGCCGAGGGGATCGAGGACATGTCCCCCTTGCTAGACCGCCTGCTGGCCCCCGACTTTCGGCACCAGATTGCGCGGGCGGGCGACCAACCCTAGACCACGCGCCAAAAACAAAGACGGCGGGGTTTCCCCCGCCGCCTGCCTGTACTTTCTGGCGATGGGCTTATTCCAGTGACAGCGCCACAAAGCGCGGGTCGCCTTGGGTGCGCACCAAAAGCAGGAGTGACTTGCGGCCGGCATCTTTCGCCTCATCCACGCGGTCTTGGATGTCTTTCAGGATCGCCACCTTTTGCTGGCCCGCCTCGATGATCAGATCGCCTTGGCGCAGGCCTTTGGTGTAAGCCTCGGAGGCGACATCGACATTCATCACAACCAGCCCTTTTTCGCCCGGTTGCAGGCCCAGATCGGCGGCCATCTCGTCAGTGAAGGGCTGCAGGGTCATGCCAAGGACAACGACGGTCTGCGGTTCGGCAGGGGCTGCGGGTTTTTGGCCATCGGAGTCAGACTGGGCCTCGGCCTCTTCGCGGCGGCCAAGCTTGACATCAAGTTCCACCGACTTGCCTTGCCGCAACACGACGACCTTGACCATCTCGCCAATCGGCGCATCGGCCACGGCGCGCACCAAAGACTTGCTGTCAGCCACATCCTTGCCGTTGAAAATGATGATAACATCACCCGACAGGATACCTGCATCTTTGCCCGGACCATCTGGCACATCGGTGACCAAAGCGCCCTTAGCCTCGGTCAGGCCCATGGCATCGGCCACATCTTGGCTGACGTCTTGAATGCGCACGCCCAACCAACCGCGGCGGGTTTCCCCATATTGCTTAAGCTGGTCCACCACCTTGCTAACCACATTCGAGGCCATAGAAAAGCCAATCCCGATCGAGCCACCGGACGGCGACAAGATCGCTGTGTTCATGCCGATCACTTCGCCTTTCACATTGAACAACGGCCCGCCCGAGTTGCCCTTGTTGATCGCAGCGTCAGTCTGAAGGAAGTCGTCATAAGTGCCGCTCAACTCGCGCCCACGGGCCGAGACGATGCCTGCCGAAACGGAGAATCCTTGGCCCAACGGGTTGCCCATGGCGACGACCCAATCGCCAACCCGCATCTTATCGCTGTCGCCGAAGGAAACGAAGGGCAAAGGAACGGGACTGTCAACTTTCAGCAGCGCCACGTCGGTCTTCTGATCACGGCCGATCAATCTGGCCTTTAAGGTCTTATGGCCAAATGTTTCCACCTGAATCTCGTCAGCACCATCGATCACATGATTGTTGGTCACGATATAGCCATCGGCAGAGATGATATACCCCGACCCAAGGGCTTCAGATTTTTCCATCGGCTGATCCGGGGATACGCCGTTTTGGTCGTTAAAATCCTTGAAGAACTTCTCAAAAGGCGAACCGGGGGGCACCTGCATCTGGCCACCCGACTGGGCCGCGACGATTGAGGATGTGGTGATATCGACCACGGCGGGGGAGAATTTTTCCACCAGATCGGCAAAGCTGGGCGGCACGGCCTGCGCCATGCTGATCCCGGCCAAGGGGCTAAGGGCAATTGCTATGCCCAAGCCCAGCGCCGTCAATCGCCGACTGCTTTGAGGGTTGTCCACCTGCGTGGCGGGGCGTTGAAGGACGGGATAGGTCGCTGGCACGTTCGAACTCCTCAAGATGTGCTTTCGCCCTGCGCGTTGCGGGGCCGACATGTTGTGGCGCTATGTTGAGCGGCGGCGCAGCATTTGCAATGCAAACCCGATCGCGCCCGCTCAAAGCCGCGTGAGAACTGCGTGCGCGGTTCGCAAGGTTGCCCTTGCGAACCGCCTAAAATCACGGCGCTTTGGGGGCGCTGCCGCCGGCCACGGTGCTGCCTGTGCCCGTGGCCCCCGTCGCAGAACCAGAGGGATCCATCGGATCAGTCCCAAAATACTGGAAGAACTCTCCCTTGGGGGCCATGACAAAGGCCGTGGTCCCGGGTTTGAGCGCGCTGGCATAGGCCGAAAGCGAGCGGGTGAAAGCGTAGAACTCAGGATCTTGGCCATAGGCTTCGGCATAGATCGCGCTGCGCTTGGCATCGGCCTGACCACGGATGATTTCGGCCTGTTTGCTGGCTTCAGAGTTGATTTCCACTGCTGCACGATCAGCTTCGGCCCGTAGCGTCTGCGCCGCTTCGTTGCCGCGTGCGATTTCATCGGTGGCATCGCGCTGCCGTTCGGCCTGCATGCGCGAATAGGTCGCATTCAGGTTTTGCTGCGGCAAGTCGGTGCGGGTTAGGCGCACGTCGATCACATCAATGCCCAAGGTCGCAGCCTTGGCGCGGGCATTGTCGCGGATCTTGTTCATCAGCGCCACGCGGTCCTCCGAAAGCACCGATTGCAACGGGACAGATCCGAGAACATCGCGCACTTCAGGATTCACGATTTTCGACAGGTTGTTGCGCGCCTCGTCAATACCGCCCAAGCCCACGGCGCGGCGGAACTTTTGCAGATCGACAATCCGCCAGCGGGCAAAGGCATCCACCACCAGACGGCGCTGGTCGGCAAATGTGATTTCCTGCGGATCGGTCACAAGGCCCAAGATGCGGTCGTCATAGCGAAAGACATCTTGGATAAAGGGCGTCTTGAAATACAGGCCCGGTTCATCCACCACCTGCTTGACCTCGCCAAACTGCAAGACCAGCACCTTTTCGCGCACATCTACGACAAAGATCGACGACATCGCCGTGGCCAACAAGATCGCCAAAACGGGAAGGGTATAAATCATTTTCATCAGTTGGTCCCTCCAGCAGCGGGGGCAGAGGGCGGGATCAGGTTGTTCAAGGGCAAGTAGGGCACGACACCTTGGCCGGCAGCACTATCCACGATCACCTTATTCGCACCGCCTAAGACTTGTTCCATCGTTTCCAAATACATCCGCTTGCGTGTGACTTCGGGGGCTTTGACATATTCGGCATAGACCGACAGGAAGCGGCTGGCATCGCCTTGCGCCTCGTTGACGACGCGGGCGGCATAGGCCTGCGCCTCTTGGCCAGTTTGGGCGGCTTGACCGCGCGCTGCTGCCGTTATCTTGTTGGCGTAGGCGTTGGCTTCTTTTTGCAACCGGTCGCGTTCCTGCTGGGCCGCTTGCACGGCACGGAAACTGTCAGCCACTTCGGCAGGCACGTCAGATTTCAAAAGGTTCACGCGAACCACCGAAATGCCGCTGTCATAGCTGTCTAGGGTGGATTGCACCTCGGTCGTCAGGCTGTTTTCCACTTCGCCACGGTTTTTGTTCAAGATCGGGGCCAGTTGGCTACGCGCTACGATGTCACGCACGGCAGATTCTGCCACGGCGCGGATCGTGTCTTCGGGATCTTTAAGGTTAAAGAGGAATTTGGCCGGATCGTTGATGTTCCAAACCACTTGGAATTCGATATCCACAATGTTCTGGTCGCCCGTCAGCATCAATCCATTGTCCAAATCACCACCTTTGCCGGTGCCTATATCGGTGGTGCGCTGCTGGCTGGTGTTGACAATCACGGCTGAGACGATGGGCCAAGGGGCCACGTTCAGGCCATCAGCTTTGACTTGATAGAATTGGCCCAAGAACAGCTCGACCGCCTTTTCTTCGGGCTTGACTGTGTAAAACGACAGGTAAGACCACACCAAACCCAGCGCGATGATGGCCGAGATTATGCCTTGGCGGGTGAAAAGCCAGTTGCCGTCACCACCCGTTGACCCTCCTCCGCCATTGCCGCCATTGCCGCGCCCGCCCATGATGACGCGCAGCCGCTCTTGCCCAATGCGGAACACTTCATCCAGATCGGGGATTTGCGGGCCTTGCGCGCGGCGATTGTCGTCGTTGCGCGGATCGGGCCTGCGCCCTTCGGGCTTTTTGTCGTCCTCGGGGCCGTTGCCGCCCCAGGGTCCATTCCCACCTGCCATCGGTTTTCCTCTTGTGTTTTGTCTGGATTCATTTGGGCATTGCCCGCGAAATTTCAAGGTGCGCCGTTTAAAGAGAGGGATGAATCCTTGTCGGTCTGCGCATCGTGACCAATTCTTCGGCCATAGTCGGGTGGACAGCCACAGTGCGGTCGAAATCCTCTTTGGTGGCCCCCATCTTGACCGCAATTGCCGCCAGTTGGATCATCTCTCCCGCCTCGGGCCCGACGATATGGCAGCCCAGCACAGTGCGGGTTTGGGCATCGACGATCAGTTTCATCAGCACGCGATCAGGGCGCCCCGCGAACATCGTCTTCATCGGACGGAACGTGGCTGTGTAAACCTCTACCCCACCCCGGGCTTTGCCCTCTTCTTCGGTCATGCCCACAGCGCCCAATTCAGGCTGGGTGAAGACTGCCGAGGCCACTAAAGCATGATCCGCCTTGGAGGGCTTGGCGCGAAAGAGCGTGTCGGCCAAAGCATGGCCTTCGCGAATGGCGACGGGGGTCAGATTGACGCGGTTGGTCACATCCCCCACAGCGTAGATCGAGGGCACGGCGGTTTGGCTCCACTCGTCAACGATCACTTCGCCTTGCTGGCCAAAGGCCACGCCCAGATCTTGCAGCCCCAAACCTTGCACATTTGGCCTGCGGCCTGTGGCATACAAAACCAGATCAACCTCTGTCTGAGCGCCAGAAATATCGGTGACCAGTATGCCGCCGCCCACGCGATCCAGCCGCGCCACTTCGGCATTGCAGCGAATCTCGATCCCCGCCGCTTGCATGCCCGCCACAACATGGCCGCGCGCTTCGTCATCAAAGCCGCGCAGGATTTGGGGGCCGCGGTAAACTTGGGTCACCTTGGTACCAAAGGCGTTGAGGATACAGGCGAATTCCGATGCGATATAGCCCCCCCCCACAATCAGCGCACGGCGGGGCAGGCTTTCCAGATCAAACATCTCGTTTGAGGTGACGGCCAATTCCACGCCCCGCACATCGGGCACAAACGGCCTGCCCCCCGTGGCGATCAAGATATGCTTGGCGGTGAAGCTTTGCCCCGTCGACAGGCGCACGGTATGTGCATCTGCCAGTGTGGCGCGGGCGTCATGCACCACAACGCCGGCATTTTTCAGCGTGCTGCGATAGGCGTTTTCTAGACGGGTCAGTTCTGCGCCCAAAAGGCCGCGAAACTTGGGCCAGTCAAAATCCCCCGCCTGCACATCCCACCCATATGCTGCCGCATCCTGCATGGCCTTGGGATAGGCCGAGGCATTGACCATCAGCTTTTTGGGGACACAGCCGCGAATAACACAGGTGCCGCCCATGCGGCTTTCCTCGGCCAGACCGACGCGCGCGCCACCCTCTGCCGCCGCAATCCGCGCGGCACGCACGCCGCCCGAGCCACCGCCAATGACAAAAAGGTCATAGTCGAAGGGCAAGGTCACTCTCCCAAATCTGCAAAGATGTTGCCCAAGGGGGCGACGGAGACCTTGCTGGTCTTGATCGACCCATCGTGATTGTCGCGCACCACCACCCGCCCGTCGGTGTGGCCAATGATGACACGGTCACACAAGTTGATGAACAAACCGTTTTCCACCACCCCCGGGATCTGGTTCAAGGCCAGCGCCAAACGCTGCGGCTGACCGATGCGCTTTAGATGCAGATCAAGGATATAATTGCCCTCGTCCGTCAAAACCGGCCCATCTTTGGCTATGCGCAAGGTGACGTCGCGGGCGAAAACGTCTTGGGACAAAAGCATCTCCTCGATCAGCACTTGAGTGGTTGTCCAACCAAAGCGGATCACCTCGACGGGCAGAGGGAAAGCGCCCAGATTGGCAACCTCTTTGGCGGCATCGGTGATCACGATCATCTGGTCGCTGGCAGCGGCCACGATTTTTTCCTGCAGCAAGGCTGCGCCACCGCCTTTGATCAGGTTAAAGCTTTGGTCAAACTCATCCGCACCATCAATGGTCAGATCCAGCCACTTGGCTTGGTCAAGGGTGGTGATCGTCAACCCAAGCTCTTTCGCCAAGTCTGCTGTGCGGGTGGATGTGGGCACGCCGATGATCTTAAGCCCCTCGGCCTGTACCCGTGCCGCCAAGCAGCGCACCATCCATGCGGCGGTGGATCCGGTGCCAAGGCCCAATTTCATGCCCGATTGCACGAAATCGACCGCGCGTTTGGCGGCCACATATTTGGCAGTTTCGACGGGGGACAAGTCCTTGTGCATCTTGGGCTCCTGACCTTTTGATCCGCTTATAGCAAAGCTGCGGGCGGGTTCTATGGCCAAACGCCAAAGGCGTGCGGCCTTGACTTGTCGGCCTACATCCCCATATTGAGAATAATTCTCAATCTCATCCTTAGATCGGCCAAAGTGACCCGCAAGGCACCCCCACAAAAAGCCGTTTGGAACAGCCCGCGCGGGCCCGCCGCCCTGTCTGAAGTGGCGCGCAGCGTGAAACTGGGGGCCACCCCTTGGAAGCGGTTTTTGGCCTTTTTGGGACCGGGCTACATGGTGGCCGTGGGCTATATGGATCCGGGCAATTGGGCCACATCCTTGGCGGGCGGTTCAAAGTTTGGCTATGCGCTGTTGTTTGTGGCGCTTTTGTCGAACCTGATGGCGATTGTGTTGCAGTCTTTGTCGGCACGGCTGGCGATTGGAACGGGGCGCGATCTGGCACAGGCCTGCCGCGATGCCTTTCCGCGGTGGGTGTCTATTCCCCTATGGGTGACGGCCGAGATTGCCATTATCGCAACCGATGTGGCCGAGGTGATCGGGACCGCCATTGGTCTTAACCTGCTGTTTGGCATTCCTTTGGAACTGGGCGTTGTCATCACGGCCATGGATGTTTTCTTGATCCTGTGGCTGCAAAGGCGCGGTTTTCGCAAGCTTGAGGGCTTTGTGATCGCCCTTTTGGCCCTCATTGCCGTCTGCTTTGCCATTCAGGTCGCTTTGGCAAGCCCCGATTGGGGCGGCGTGCTGCGCGGCTTTGCGCCCACTGCCGATGTGCTGCGCAATCCGGAAATGCTCTATCTGGCGCTGGGGATTTTGGGGGCCACGGTGATGCCCCATAATCTTTACCTGCACTCTGCCATCGTACAAACCCGCGATTGGGGCGAGCGCCCACAAGACAAGGCCGAGGCCTTGCGCTTTGCCACGATCGATTCGACCCTTGCCCTGATGTTCGCCCTGCTGATCAACGCGGCCATCTTGATCTTGGCCGCCGCCAGCTTTCATGCCGCAGGCAAGACCGATGTCACCGATTTGGGCGATGCGCATCAACTGATCGGGCCCCTGCTTGGCGCAGGCGTGGCACCGATGTTGTTTGCGGTGGCCTTGCTGGCCTGTGGATTGAACTCCACCGTCACGGCCACGCTGGCGGGCCAAGCGGTGATGGAGGGGTTCTTGCGCATCCGTCTTGCCCCTTGGTTGCGCCGTTTGCTAACCCGTGGGCTCGCTATCTTGCCCGCCGCTGGCGTCACGCTGATCTACGGTGCGTCGGGCACGGGTCGGCTGCTGATTTTGACGCAGGTGGTGTTAAGCATGCAACTGTCGTTCGCGGTCATTCCCCTTGTTATGTTCACCACCTCGCGCGCCCGCATGGGGGCGCTGGTGGCCCCGATGTGGCTGGGGGCCTTGGCTTGGGTGGTGGCCGCTGCGATTGTGGTTTTGAACTTGAAATTGCTATGGGATTTCTTTGGAGCTTAAGCGGACCCTTAGAACGACAGGCCCTCGCGCACCTCGTTGACCGTCACTTTACCATCTTCGTTGGTGTCAAAGGCCATCACCAGTTTGATCGTTTTGATCTCGGTCAGGGTGACAGCTTTGTCTGCGGCAAGCAGGCCAAAGGCCGCAGCCTCGCTGGCACTGACCTTGCCGTCCCCATCCGCATCGGCCTGCGAAAAGACGCGCACCAACCGCGCGCGGGCCGAGGCGCTGACGGCCGCCTTGGTGCGGCGCAATTCATCACCCGTCAACACCCCGTCAAGGTTCAAATCGCCATCGGCCAGCACCGACAGCACATAACTGCGCGCCTTGGCCTGTTCAAAGGCAATTCTGGTATCGACCTGCTCGGCCGTAATCGCCCCATCCACGCCGTAAGCCGCGATAAGGTCGGTCATATCTTCGAAATACTTTTGGGGATCATCCATCACCTGACGCACCGCCGTTTCGGGAATGGTGAAAGCGGCAAGATCGGGCGTGGGGGTGGTGAGGGCGGGCAAGAGAACGACGATCAGGGTGGGCAGTGCGGGCATAAGAACCTCCGGTAAGGGTTGGGTGGACTGGCCTTGATCTTTGGGGATTGTGATTAAATCAGGGTAAACAAACAGGGAACAGATTGCGCAAAATCTGCCAGATTGCACCGGTTCCCGCCATTTTCTCCATTGACCTGTCGGTTTTGCTTTGTGTCAAAGCCCAACCGCCCCATATCTTGGCCCAAATATGGAGCGCGCGATGTCCCAACCAGTTTATACCTTGTACTGCTCGCCTGATTCTGCCTCGTTCATCGTGCGGCTGGCGCTGCGGCTGACGGGGGCAGAGTTTGCCGAACGCCAGATCGACCGCCCTGCAGGCGAACTTGACAGCCCCGCCTACCGCACGATGCACCCTTTGGGCAAAATCCCCGCGATTGAGACGCCCGATGGCCCGATGTTCGAAACGGCAGCGATCTTGATGTATCTGGCCGAGCGGCATCCGGGCCTTGCGCCCGCGCAGGGCAGCGCCGAACGGGCGGCCTTTCTGAAGTGGTACTTTTACACCGTCACCAACCTGCACGCGCCCTTGATGCAGGTCTTTTACCCCGAGCGGGTCGCTGGGGCAGAGTGTGCTGCGGCGGTCGTGACGCATCAGGCGACCAAACTGCAAGAGCACTTCGCTATTCTGGACCAGATGGTGGCACGAGATACGCCCGATTGGCTGTCGGCCAAACCCTCGATCTTTTCGTTCTATGTCGGCGTGATGGTGCGCTGGCTGTCGGGCTTTCCCGCAGGCCACCCCGCGCGCATCACCACCGCAGATCTGCCCACCTTGGGGCCGATTCTGGCCCAGCTTGAAACCTGTTCCGCAGCGCAGGACGTGGCCAAGGCCGAAGGCTGCACCCCAACAATCTTCACCGCAGCGTATTGAGGGCCCCATGTTCCTGTCCGTTTTTGATATGTTCAAGGTAGGGGTTGGCCCCTCCTCGTCGCACACTATGGGGCCTATGGTGGCCGCCGCGCGGTTTTTGGAAACCCTGCGAACCTCGCCGTTTCGCGCGGCGGGTCTTAAGGCATCGCTGCACGGGTCTTTGGCGTTCACCGGCCTAGGCCACGCCACCGACCGCGCCACGATACTGGGGCTGGCTGGGTTTGAACCCGCAACCTATGACGCCGCCAAGGCCGAAACAGTGCTAGAGGCGATCAACGCCACCCACAAGATAAGCCCCCCCGGCTTGGGCGAGATGGCGTTTGACCCGAAGAAAGATTTGGTCTTTGACTACGGCCCCGCCCTGCCCGGCCATGCCAACGGCATGATCATAAAAGCCACCGATGCGCAGGGCGATGTGATCTTGCAAGAAACCTATTACTCCATCGGCGGCGGCTTTGTGCTGACCGCTGCTGAGCAGGCCGAAGCGGGCGGATCGAAAGCCAAGGCCCGCGCGGATGTGCCCTATCCGTTTGAAACGGCAGATGAAATGATGGAAATGGCGGCAAAGTCCGGCCTGAGCATCGCCCAGATGAAACTGGCCAACGAATTGAAGTATCGCACCAAGGCCGAGATCGACAAGGGCATCGCCCGCCTATGGGAGGTGATGAACCACTGCATCTCGCGCGGAATGGAGGGCACGGGGATTTTGCCCGGTGGTCTGAAAGTGCGCCGCCGTGCCAAGGGCATCCATGATGCGCTGTTGGCCGAACGCGGGCTGAATATGACGGCACCGCATGTGATCAACGACTGGATGTCGCTGTATGCGATGGCCGTGAACGAGGAAAACGCGGCCGGCGGGCAGGTCGTCACCGCGCCCACCAACGGGGCGGCGGGCGTGCTGCCGGCGGTGCTGCGCTATTATTTGGATCATGTGCCTGGGGCCTCGACCGCGCGCATCACTGACTTTTTGCTGACAGCGGCGGCAATTGGTGGGCTTTGCAAGCACAACGCCAGCATTTCGGGCGCGGAATGTGGCTGTCAGGCCGAAGTCGGATCAGCCGCCGCGATGGCGGCTGCGGGCTTGGCCGCGGTGTTGGGCGGCAGCGTGGAGCAGGTGGAAAACGCGGCAGAAATTGCGCTGGAGCATCACTTGGGCATGACCTGTGACCCGGTCAGAGGGCTGGTTCAGGTGCCTTGCATCGAACGCAACGGCTTGGGAGCGATCAAGGCCGTCTCGGCCGCCAGCCTGTCGCTGCGCGGCGATGGGCAGCATCTGGTGAGCTTGGATGTCTGTATTGAAACCATGCGCCAGACGGGCAAAGACATGCACGAAAAGTATAAAGAAACCTCATTGGGCGGCTTGGCCGTGAATGTGCCAAATTGCTAAAACCGACCAATACCCTGCGCGGCGCTTTGCTGATGGTGGCCTTTTGCGTGCTCGCTCCGTTGCTGGACGCTTTTTCCAAACTCGCCACGACCGAGATCCCCGTGGGCCAAATCACCGCCGCACGCTTTGTGTTTCAGGGCCTGTGCATGTTGCCCGTGATATTGCTTATGCGGCTGGATTGGCGCACGGGCGGGCGCGATCTGGGCCTTTTGGTTTTGCGGGCGATCTGCCTGATCTTGTCGACCTATTGCTTTGTGGCATCAGTAGAGTTCATGCCGATTGCCGATGCCATTGCCATCGTCTTTGTGATGCCCTTCATTCTGATGTTTCTGGGAAGGTTGATCTTCGGCAATCCGGTGGGGCGGCGGCGGATCTATGCCTCGGTCGTGGGGTTTGGCGGGGCATTGTTTGTCATTCAACCCTCGCTGAACAATTACGGGCTTGTCGCGCTGTTTCCCCTTGGCTGCGCGCTGTCATTTTCGTTTTACGAGATGGCCACGCAGGCCATGTCAAACCGCGTGCATCCGGTGACGATGCAACTGCACACATCTATTGCGGGGACAGTGATTTGTTTGCCTTTGCTGTGGGTGTTCAACGGGTCAGGTATCAGCGAGTTGGATTATGTCTCGCCTGATTTGGTCAATTGGGCCTATCTGTTTGGCGTGGGTTTTTGGGCCGCAGTTAGCCATTTGTGCATGACGATTGCGATGAAATATGCGCCGGCGTCGACCCTTGCGCCCTTGCATTATCTGGAACTGCCGATGGCGGTTTTTCTGGGCTATGCAATCTGGGGAGACTTTCCCAATGCCCTGACATGGGTGGGCATCGTGCTGATCACGGGATCGGGGCTGTATATCATCCGCCACGAACACCGGCAGGGATCAGCCCACCCAATGCCGCCCCAACGGCCGAACGCGGCAGTATAATCAGCATCAAAGCCGCGCTAAACCGCAGGCGCACGGGGCCGCAGACTTCATTTGACGTGCCAATCATCCCATCAGGTGCAAAGGCCAAATCCTGCAAGGGCCAGCGCAGCCCTTCGCTTTCGCCCTGCACTGCGCCCATGGGAAACAGCGACAGGCGCGACCCTTTGGGCAAATTTAGGTCAAGCGACAGTGGCGCCAGAAAGGTCACATCCGAGCCGCTTAAGATCAGGCATCGCCTGTCGGGATGGCGCACCAAGGTGTTCAGCACCGCCAAACCGTGATCCAACCTTTGTCCGGCAAAGCCCAAGCCCAAGACAAAGGGGGCTGCAATCGAGCGCAGCGCCTTGTCGAAATCGGTCGTCATCTGCTCGGCAATCAGATGCAACCGCCCCGCCAATCGGGCGCGGGCGGCAGGCGAGATCGAATCAAGATCGCCAATCACCGCCTCTGGCTCGGCCCCCAAGCCCAAAAGCCTGTCGGCCCCGCTGTCTGCGGCCACCAAACGCGGGGCAATAGCGCGGGCTTGGGCCAGCAGGGCTGCCGAAAACCGACCTCCACCTGCCAATGTAACACCTTGCGAAGAGGCGACAAGCATATGGGTCATCTGCAGATGTCTCTCCAATTGCGGCGAAAAGCGGGGATGGAACACAATCCATCCTTTAAATCACCACCATTTGTCCATCGAATAGATCGATCGCATGGTTATTTTGCCCAAAGACTTCTGCATAGGACGCATCATTGATGTCGGATGCCAAACGGATCCTCACAGTCTCTTACGGGACGTTCAGCTGCACGCTGGAAGGCTTTGCCGATCCGTTGAAAACACTGCGAGAGGTGACGGACCATTTTCGCGATCTAGCAGCACAAGATCGCAGCTTTGGCGCAGTGCCCGTGGCAAAGCAAAAGGGGGCAGATATTGGCCCCGCGGCGGGGGCGGATGAAGGTCAACAGGCACTGCGTGCCGTCAGCGCAACTGATACCTCCCTTAAGCCCAAAGACCTTGTTCCTGTACCCCGCCAATCCAGCAAAGCGGCCGAGGTATCGGTAAGCCGCCTACTTAGTGCTACAGACAGCGCTCTATACGATCCCGAAACCCAGCGCCGCTGGACCGCTATGGCGCAGTTGAAAGCCGTTGTTCTGGCCCAAATGGCCGAGCAGCGCGGCACGAAAGATCAGGCCACAACCGCACAGCGCCAAAACGCCTTTCAGCAGGATCTGGCCCAAACCGCACCTATGGCACCTTTAAACTTCAATCAGGCCCGCAAACGGGGATCAGAACGGACCTAAGACAGCGGAACGCGCCTTAGGCAGGATCATCGGGCTTGGCATTCGGATCAGGTTGTCCAACCCCTAGAAAAATCGGCCGCAGCGGCACGATCCACAAGATCCCAAGGCCACCATAAATCGCCAATTCCACCAGAACCGAGGGGCGGTCAATCAAAGCCACCAGCGACACTGCGATCACGATATAGGCAGGCAGCGCGATGCACAGCACAAACAGAGCCAGCCTGCGGCGGGTTTTATAGGTAAGGGCCATATAATCAATCCACAAAAGGGTCAGTGACAAGGATCGTATCGTCGCGTTCCGGACTGGTAGAGAGGAGCGCCACGGGACATTGGATCAGTTCTTCGATCCGACGCACATATTTGATTGCGGCCCCTGGCAATTGCGCCCAAGAGCGCGCACCGGCGGTGGTTTCCGACCAACCTTCTATCTCTTCGTAAATGGGCGTGCAGCGGGCTTGGGCGTTGGCAGCGGTGGGCAGATAGTCCAACCGCTTGCCGTCAAGGTCATACCCCACACAGATTTTCAGCGTCTTAAAGCCGTCCAGCACATCCAGCTTGGTCAGGGCAATGCCCGACACGCCAGACGTGGCACAGGTTTGGCGCACCAAAACCGCGTCAAACCAACCGCAGCGGCGCTTGCGGCCGGTGACAGTGCCAAACTCATGGCCACGCGCGCCGAGACGTTCGCCGTCATCGTCGTGAAGCTCTGCCGGAAAGGGCCCTTCACCCACGCGGGTTGTATAGGCTTTGACGATGCCCAGCACAAAATCAATCGCTGTGGGCCCCAGCCCCACGCCCGTTGCCGCCTGCCCCGCGATCACGTTCGACGAAGTGACAAAAGGGTAAGTGCCAAAATCAATATCCAGCAAGGCCCCCTGCGCGCCTTCAAACAGAATGCGCTTTCCCGCACGGCGGGCGTCATGCATCACTTTCCAGACCGGCTGCGCATAGGGCAGCACCTGCGGCGCTATGGCGCGCAAGGCAGACAGCAGCGCCTCTTTATCGACGGGTTCCACGCCTAACCCACGGCGCAGCGCATCGTGGTGGCCCATCAATCGATCCACCCGCGCGACCAAAGTGGCCTCATCGGCCAAATCCGCCACACGAATGGCGCGACGGCCCACTTTGTCTTCATAGGCGGGGCCAATGCCACGACCCGTGGTGCCAATTTTGGCCACGGAGTTCTGGTTTTCACGGGCACGGTCCAACTCGCCGTGGAGGGGCAGGATCAGGCTTGCGTTTTCGGCCACCATCAGGTTTTCCGGTGTGATCTCAACCCCTTGGCCGCGCAGCTTGTCAATCTCCATCACCAGATGCCATGGATCGACCACCACGCCATTGCCGATCACCGACAATTTGCCGCCCCGAACGATGCCGCTGGGCAGAAGGCTAAGCTTATAAACCTTGCCCTCGATGACAAGCGTGTGGCCCGCATTATGCCCGCCTTGAAAGCGCGCGATGACATCGGCACGTTCCGAAAGCCAGTCGACGATCTTGCCCTTACCCTCGTCGCCCCACTGGGCACCTACAACGACTACATTGGCCATGGCGTCACCTTCGCATCTTGGGAAAAGCGTGTTTTCTATACCTACACGCGGCGGCCAGCGAAACAACAAAGTGGCAGGCGGCGGCTTTCACGCGGCAAGCGCTGTCATCTGGCCCTTGCCGACCCGCCTGTGTCCTGCGCAGACTGCGTCGATGTTGCCGCCAAAAAGAGAGTTCTCATGCTGTACTATGTCACCTTGGGCACCAATGCCCTACCCCGCGCCCGCGCCTTTTATGGGCCAACCTTAGCCACGCTTGGGATTGTCGACCTGCGGCCCAATGCGAACGAGGCCTGCTATGGCCGACCGGGCGATACCGACCCCAGCCTCTATATTGTGCAACCCTATGACGGGCAGCCCGCCACCAAGGGCAATGGCACGATGCTGGCGCTGACAGCCCCGACACGCGCCGCAGTGCGCGCCTTTTATGACGCAGCCCTTGCCCATGGTGGCAGCGACGAGGGTGCGCCTGGTCTGCGCTATTCGGAAAACTTTTATTCCTGTTATGTACGCGATCCAGATGGGAACAAACTCTCGGCGGTGTGCAACCTGCCAGAATAGGCGCTGCCCCACCAAAGGCAGGTAAAATTACGCCCGACAGGCCCCTGCCCGTGCCAGAGGGCTTGCGGGCCTGCGCGCATCCGCCTAGATAGGCGCGTCACCCCGAAAGGCTTGCCCGCATGCAAAACGTCATCCTCGCCATCCACCTGATCTTGGCACTATTGCTGATTGGGGTGGTCTTGTTGCAAAGATCAGAGGGCGGCGGGTTGGGAATGGGTTCTACCGGCGGCGTGGTTTCGGGCCGCTCAGCTGCTACGGCGCTGGCTAAGGTGACATGGATTTTCGCAGGGCTATTCATTGCAACGTCGATCACGTTGACGATTTTGGCCGCGCATGACAGCGCAACATCCTCGGTGATCGACCAAATCGGCGGCACTGTGCCTGTGCCCGCAGCCCCCGAGTTGCCTGCGGCTACAACACCGTTGACAGCCTTGCCGGCCACCACAGATGCGCCAGCCACACCGCCCAAAGCTGAAAACTAACACTAGCTTTTGATCGTTTGACCAAACCAGCGACAGCATATAGCGGTCTTGTTGCTTATTGGCAAAAATTGCCTTAAGCGTCAAACCCCGTGGTGATGCGATTCCGCCTGACCGAATCGATTATGAACACGGGGACCCAAATGGCACGCTATATCTTTATTACGGGCGGCGTTGTGTCCTCGTTGGGCAAGGGTTTGGCCTCGGCCGCGCTTGGGGCTTTGCTGCAAGCGCGGGGCTATACCGTGCGGCTGCGCAAGCTTGACCCCTATCTGAACGTCGACCC
>CANIKY010000038.1 GCA_947468085.1 Paracoccaceae bacterium
ACGAAGACACCAAGCCGCAAGCCACAGACATCCTGCGCAGCCTGATCCAACGGATTGATATTTCTGCAGGTCAAACACGAGGCCACGCCGAAGTGCGCATCTTCGGCGCCTTGGCATCGATCTTGGATTTCGCACTAGAGAGTACAAATGCAAAAGCCACCGCGGACGGTGGCTTGTGTAGGGTCTTAATGGTTGCGGGGGCACACAGCCACCGTAAGTTGCCACGGCCGTTCTGTTTAGCTTGACTGGTTCGCAGACCAAGCGGTGCAGCGAATGTCTGGGGCTGCAGGGCCTTCGCAAGCAGAAAGCACCAGCTTCTAGAGGTGACACGCAGCATGCGTCGTTTTTCAAGAGGGTCTTCGAGCTTGCGGGGGCAGGATACGGTGAAGCACCTACATTAGATTTCGTTGCTTGACCGGATCAACTTACACTCAGTTTCTTGGCAGATTTCTTCGCTAGCTTTTGGGAGTTGGTGCGGCAGTTCCGGTCACGAAGTGGGTGCCGACTTTTGGGCTCGCCGCCCGAACCCCATCAATTCCTGCGTGTAAAGTTGCTCTGCAGCCGACATGATCCTTTCAGTGGCGCCGGACTCCACCACGCTGCCCTGCCGCATGACCATCAACTGGTCAGCAATGTGTGCTACAACTTTCAGATTATGGGTGACAAACAGCATCGACAGGCCAAAATCGGCCTTCAAGTCCATCAATAGGTTCAAAATCTGCGCCTGAACTGACACGTCCAACGCCGAGGTGGGTTCATCCAGCACCAAGAGGCGCGGGCTTAAGGCCAAGGCGCGGGCAATGGCGACACGCTGGGCTTGGCCGCCAGACAGTTCGCGCGCGCGGCGGGGCAGGAAGTCGGGCGGCAGGCCGCAGCGAGACAAAAGCACGGCAATACGGTCTTGCATCGCGGCCCCGGGCTTATCACCGCGCGCCAAAAGCGGTTCGGCCAAAATTTGCGCGATGGTCAGACGGGGGCTTAGCGACAGAAACGGGTTCTGGGCGACAAAGCCGATGGAATGGCGCGCGCGGCGCAATGCGGGACCGTGGGCCGCCAGCCAATCCTGACCATCAAGGGTGATGCTGCCACTTTCGACCGGAACCAAGCGCAGCACCGCGCGCAAAAGGCTGCTTTTGCCGGACCCGGATTCCCCCACCACCCCCAGCGTTGACCCTGCGGGCAAAGACAAGCTCACTCGATCAACGGCGGGTTTAGCGGCTGCTGCAAACAGGCCACGGGGCTTATAGCGCACCACCAGATTGTGAACGTCCAAAAGTGGCGCGGTCATGGCGCACCTTCTGCCAAATGGCAGGCCCAGAGATGGTCCCCCTGAACCCGCACCGGCGGAGACACCGTGTGACACAGGGTCATGGCCGCAGGGCAGCGCGGCGCAAAGGCGCAGCCTGAAATGGGCTTGGTCGACGGCGGGATCTGCCCGTCGATCGCGGCAAGCCTTTGCCCATGTGGGGCGGCATCTGGCAAGGCCGCAAGCAAAGCTGCGGCGTAAGGATGGCGTGGGCAGGTTAGGATCGCGCTGGCTGGGCCCGTCTCGACCGAAAGGCCAGCGTAAAGCACGGTGGCGCGGTCGCAAACGGCGGCCACAACATCCATGTCATGCGTGATCATAAGAATCGTCAGACCCCGATCCGCGACCAATTGGCGCAAAAGTGCCAGCACCTGCGCGCCGACTGCGACGTCAAGCGCGGTTGTCGGTTCGTCTGCGATCAGGAAGTCCGCGCCAGTGGCAAGAGCTTGGGCAATCACGACCCGCTGCTGCATACCGCCTGACAGTTGGTGCGGATAGCTTGTCATCAGTTTGTCAGCATCGGGCAACCCCGTTGCGGCCAGCAAGGCCACCGCGCCAGCCCTGCGATCCGCCTCGGAGTGGGGGCTGTGGGTGCGCAAAACATTGTCCATCTGCCGCCCGATGGTAAGAACAGGGTTCAGTGCGGCGGCGGGGTCTTGCGAGATCAGCGCAATGCGGCGACCGCGCAGGACGGCGGCAGAGGTTGATAGGTCTATCCCATCAAACTGAAACACCCGCGCCGCCACCTGCGCGCCGGCAGGCGTCAGGCCAAGTAACGCCATGCCAGTCATTGTTTTACCGCAGCCGGATTCGCCGATTAGGCCGTGGATCTCGCCTTTTGCAATGCGCAGATCAATGCTGCGCACCGCCCGAACTGGCCCCGCTGGAGATGGGATCGTGACCGACAGGCCCTGAAGATCAAGCAGCGTCACGGCGCTTGTCCCCTTCACGGTCGCGCAGCGCATCGCCTAACACGCTAAAAGCCAGCGCCAAAAGAAAGATGGCGATGCCGGGTGCCGCGGAAACCCACCAGCGATCAGGGAAGAACTTACGCCCCTCGTCCACCATCTTGCCCCAATCCGCAGTGGGGGGCAGAATGCCAAGTCCAAGGAAGGACAAGGACGAGGCGGTTAGCAGCGCAGGCCCCACATCCAAGGCGGCCTGCACCAGCAAGGGGCGCGCCGCACCAGGCAGAATGTGGCGGATCAAGATGCGCCCTTGCGAGACGCCCATCACACTGGCGGCTTCCACATAGGGCTGGCCGCGCAGCACCAGCACCTCGGCCCGCGCCATGCGGGCATACCACGGCCACCATGTGACGGCGACGGCGACAATGCTGTTCAAAAGCCCCGGCCCTAGCGCGGCAGCCAGAAGAACGGCCAACAGCAAAGCCGGAAAGGCAAGGAAAACATCCGTCACCCGCATCAGCGCCTCATCCGCCCAGCCGCCGAAATAGCCGGCAAGCAGACCCACAGGTAGGCCGATCAGCAACGAAAAGGCCACGATCAGCAGGCCTGCAGACATCGACACCCGCGCGCCAAAGATCACGCGACTTAGAACATCACGGCCCAGATGGTCAGTGCCCAGCCAAAAATCAGCCGAAGGGGGCTTTAGCTTGGCAATCACATTCGGGGTACCCATGCCTTGATCAGGATAGGGGGCAAGCCACGGCGCAAACAGGGCCAGCAGCGCAAAGGTCACGATAACCGCCAGACAGAGCGTTCCACCATAGCCCAAGCGCCGCGCAAGCGCGCTCATGTCAAAGCCACGCGCGGGTCGACAAGGGTCTGGGTTAGGTCGATCACAAGGTTCATGACCACATAGCACAGCGTCACAACCAGCGTGGTGGCGGCGATGACAGGAAAGTCTTTGGACAAGATCGCCTCGGATACATAGCGGCCAAGGCCGGGCCAAGCGAAGATGATTTCAACCAGAACTGCCCCCGTCAAAGCATAGGCAAACGACAGCCCGATCACGGTCAGCGCTGGCCCAACCGCATTGGGCAAGGCATGGCCGAACAAAATGCGCGTCGCGGAAAGGCCCAGCGCGCGGGCGGCTATGATGTGACGGCGGGCCAAAATCTCGACCATCGCGGCACGGGTCAGGCGCATGGCGATGCCGGCCGGATAGGCCGCAAGCGTCAACGCGGGCAGGATCAGATGCGCCAGAGCGTCCAAGACGACTGCGAGCCGTCCAGCAATTGCGCCGTCGATCAGGTTAAAGCCTGTGACGAACGGCAGCGGATCACTAATGGAAATCTGCTGCGACAACCGCCCCGACAAGGGCAGAATGCCAAGCCATTGCGAGAAAACCAGTTGCAATAGCATGGCAAAAAAGAAGGTGGGCATGGCAACCGACAGGATCGACCCAAGGCTTCCCATCCGGTCAAGCCAAGACCCACGCCGCGCTGCAGCGATCACGCCCGCTGGAATGCCCATGAGCAAAGCGAGAAGGGTCGAGAACAGAGCCAATTCCAGCGTCGCAGGCAGATAGACCGCCAAGTCTTGCGAGATCAGGCGGCGCGATTTGTAGGACACTCCAAAATCGCCCGTCCCCATCGCGGTGGCAAAGCGCACAAAGCGCTGCGGCAGGGGGGCGTCTAGGTCCAACGTCACCCGCGCTTTGGCGATCTGTTCCGCCGTTGGGCGCGGCCCCGCATAAAGCGCTGCGGGGTCCGAGGGCACAACTTGCGCCACGACAAAGACAAGGAAAGCAACGCCCACGACCACAAAGGCCGAAAGCAAGACGCGCCGCAGGGTGTAACGGACAAGATCCATCGGCGCGCCCTTTATACTAGCGACTCAGTTCGTTCAGGAAGACCACGTGGCCATAAGCCGGATTGTCCTGATACCCGTTCACATCCGCCCGCATGATATGAATATTGGGCTTATCCAACATGAAGACGGCGGCGCTATCGGCAATGACCATCCGCTGCGCCTCTTTGAACATCGCCTCGGCCTTGGTGCGATCTGTCCCCGACAAGGCGGCGGCTTCGTCGATCATCTTGTCGTAGTCGGGATTGGCGTAATACCCAAGATTGTAAGCGGGCGCCTCTTCCGAGTGGAACAGGTTAAACAGGTAGTCATAAGGCGTCACATAGGTTGGCCACCAGTACATCACGAAAATGTCCTGCGCTGCGGCGGGATCAGACTTTGCCAATTCCCACTGCGCTTCCCAAGCCATCGGTTGCAGGGTCAGGGTGATGCCCAGTTGCGCGAGGTTGGCTTTCCAAAGTTCGCCTGCGGTGGCTTCCAGCG
The DNA here is from genome assembly GCA_947468085.1 of Paracoccaceae bacterium. Classification (GTDB taxonomy): domain Bacteria; phylum Pseudomonadota; class Alphaproteobacteria; order Rhodobacterales; family Rhodobacteraceae; genus Stagnihabitans. Next base: position 4,564 of record CANIKY010000038.1, read on the forward strand.
TGTCTGACGTGGCATAGGTCATCACCAGTTCCAGATTGCTGTCGGTCAACCCTTCCTCGGCCAAAAGCGCCTTTGCAGCCTCAAGGTCGGTGTTGGGCACGGGGGCGTCAGGGTCATGGCCCCAGATACCCGACGGGATCACCCCCTTGGCGCGTGACCCAAGGCCAGACGTGCCCGCCGAGATGACATCGTCATAGGGAAAGGCCAGCGACAGCGCCTGACGCACCTTGGGGCGATCGAGCGGGGCCTTTTTGGTGTTGTACATCCCGAAAAGCGTTTCGAACGACGGGTTTACTACGACACTTAGGTCAGGGTTGGCTTTCAGCGCGTCAAGGTTTTCATAGGCCAAGCCATAGGTCCAGTCAGCCTGCCCGCCTTCGATCATGCTTTGATCCAGCACAGCATCTTCGACGATTTCAAAAACGGCCGTATCAAAAGCCCCATCGGGAGCGCCGCCCCAATAGTCGGCAACCCGTGTCAGAATGGCGCGTTGGCCGGGCTCGTAGCGATCAATTTTGAACGGGCCACTTCCAGCATCGTTGCCCGCGTTGAACCACGCATTGTCTTTGTCGAATGCGGCGGGGCTCATGATCCATGCGGCAAAGCCCGATGCGGCAATCACATCAAGCGGTTGGGGTGAGGACAGGGTGAACACCACCGTCAACGGATCAGGTGCAGTGATGGCTGTCACGGGCGACCAGATAAAGGCCGCACCACCCGCAATCTTGGTCGTGCGTTCAATAGAACCTTTCACCGCTTCGGCGGTCAGGTCACTCCCATCATGAAACTTAACGCCCTCGCGCAGCTTGAATGTCCATGTCAAACCATCGGCCGAGGTTTCCCACCCAGTCGCCAAAACTGGCGCAATTGTTGCGGGCGCGTCATCTTTGCCGGGGATATAGCGGGTCAGGCCTTCGTATACATTGGCCAGCACCGCGCCGTCGTTAGAAAAAGATGTGGCGGGGTCCAGATCAGGAAAGCCTGCCGGATGCGCCAAGGTGAAGATACGGCTGCCGTCTTGGGCAAGCGCCATGCTCCATCGCGGCAGGGCTAAAGGAACTGATGCCGCAAGGGCGGAGAGGGCAGCGGATTTCAGGACGTCGCGTCTGTTCATGGCAGGTCTCCTCTAAGAGGCTGGGGTGAGGGAATGGTCCGCCCGATAAGCGGCCACGGGGGCAGGTTCGGTCGATTGACCAAGGGGAACAAAGTCAAAATCATAACCAAAGGCACGCGGACCCATCAAAGCAAGGGCGACGTCGGTGCGCAACAGGGCGGGCGCGGGCAAGGACAAGATCGCCACGCGCAGGCCGTAACGTTGCTCTTCGGTGCCGATGGGGCGGCCTGTTTCGGAATCCACGATGCAGATCAAGTCGGGGACCATGGCAATGCGCTTGCCGTCCTCTGTCGCCACAAGATATTCATTCTGGATGTCGATCACCAAGGTGCGGCCCGCATCTGCGCCAAGCCCTGCCACGGTCAGCGTACCGCGCACAAAACCACCGTCTATGCGGCGACCAATGTCGGTGACTTTGCCCGTCATCAGAAAGGTGCCACCCGCCTCGGCCAGAATCGCGGCGATCGGGTCGGTCTTGGCTTCGCGCGCGCGGATGACGGCGTCGCCCAGTGTCCAAGCTTGGCTGGTTGTGTGGGCGATGCCGAAACGGCGCACGAAATCGCCTGTCATGGGTGCTGTGGTCATGCAGGCGGTGCAGCCCATGGCAACAGTGGCGGTGCGCATCAGCTTTTCCAGCATTTGCGGCGTTTTGGCCTGCGTGATAACCAAAGTGTTGCCATCAGCGTCTGACAGGGCGGCGGGTTGGCTGGCTTGGCCATAGGCGAAAAAGCTGGTCATCTGCACTTCGGGAAAAGCACGGCCCATCCCGTCGGCATCGACCACGGGCAAGTCTAAATGCGCTGCGGTGATCATCGGATAGATGCCGTTGCCGCCGCCCACCTCGTCACCCAGCACAGCGTCAACCTTGCGGCCTGTATGCGCTTCGATCGCTTTTAGAACGCGCACGCCTTCGAAGCCTTCTTCCATCTTCTCGATGGAAACAGTCGGCGCGCCGATGCCCCCCAGACCAATGATCTGCGCGTTTGGGTCAAGATCGGCGGGGCGGATCATGCGGATGCGTTTGCCCTCGCGCAGCAGTTGCTTGGCGATCAGCATCTGCAAATAGGGGCTACCGCCGCCGCCAGTGCCCAAAATGCCAACGCCAATGGCGATGCGGTCAATGTCGGATTCTGTCAGGGTCCAGTAGGTCATAGTGCCAAATCCCCCACCACTTTGGCCGCGATGCGCACGGCGTTTCCGGGCAGATAGGACAAGGGCGTTTCTTCAAGTTCGGCAATTTGGACAGAGCTTGGATTTGCCCCCGCCTCAACCGCGCGCAGGCGGGCTTCGGCCACAATGCCCTCTAGTGCTTTTTCGCGGGTTGTGCCCTCTAGCGCCACCACGCGGTCCACCTCGCCCGAGACTTGGGCGATGGCAGCGCCAATGGCGTTGGCAGAGCCGAAATGATCAGGGCGCAGTGACACCGATGTGCCCGCAAGCAGCCCATCAATCATGACCGACCCGCCCCCCACCAAAACCGCCGGAACGGGATCGGCACTGGGTTTCATGCGGTCTATCACGGTTTCCACATCGGCCTTCATCTTGGCCAGCGCCGCCTTAACCAGCGTAGCATCCAGATGGCGGACGCGTGACGGATCGCCCAACGTCACCAACCCAGCGGCCACGGCAATGTCGGTGGCGGTTAAGGTGTCACCGCCAAAGCACAGGGCTTTTTCAGGCAGCCGGAACCCCACCGATGCCGGACCAATTGCCAAAGGCGGGCCAGACAAGATCAAGCTGCCCCCCCCAAGGCCAAAGGAAAAGACATCCGGCACGCGGAAGTTGGTCGGAATGCCGCCAATCACAGCGCCTTCACTGCGGTTGCGCGGAAAGCCTGCCACCAGCATGCCGACATCCGTGGTCGTCCCGCCCACATCGACAACCACGGCGTCGGAAAGGCCGGTCAAGAAAGCCGCCCCGCGCATGGAATTCGTGGGACCAGAGGCGATGGTGAAAACCGGATGCCGCTCGGCAAAGTCAGCCGACATCAGCGTGCCGTCATTCTGTGTCAGATACAGCGGGCAGGTCAGGCCAAGACCCGCAAAGGCCGCGCGAAAGGCCCCAACCGTTTCGGCCCCAAGCCTATGCAAACTGGCGTTCAAGATCGTCGCACTTTCGCGCGCCAAAAGCCCCGTGCGCCCGATGCGGTGCGACAGGCTGACGGCGACATCGGGGATTTCTTCAGCCACGATGGCGGCAGCTTCCACCTCCATCCGGCTGTCGACTTGGGCAAAGACGGCACTGATGGCAACCGATGCCACACCCTGCGCGCGCCAAGTGCGGCAAGCGGCGCGGATCGCGGCGTTGTCCAAGGGGGCTATCGGCGAGCCGTCAAAATTCACACCGCCGCCCACTAAGGCAGCGCCGCCGTCAACCAACTGCCGCAGCCGATCTGGCCAATCGATCATGGGCGGCAAAGACCGTGTCGCAGCACCGCAGAGCCGTAGGATACCAACCCGCTCTAGTCGCTTGCCCTCGACCACAGCGTTGAGGAAATGCGTTGTGCCGATCATGACGCCGCTCACATCGCTGGCGCGCACCTGAGCGGCCAGCAGAACCGCACGAATGGCTGCGCCAACCCCGCTGGTCACGTCTGCCGTTGTACCCGTCTTGATCGTCGCCAGAACCTTTGTTCCGCGCAACAGGGCGGCATCCGTATTGGTGCCGCCAACATCAACGCCTATCCGCAGCATTCCAGTCATCCGTGCGCCTTTCCGGCGCGTTCCGCCGCCTCGATCAGGACGGTCGTTCGTGTTCCAAACGCCTTGTACATCCGCAGAATAAGCCAAGGTTCAACACGGCGGACGCCTTGCAGCTTTCCAACAATATTCTCGCAAAAGTCCAAAAGATCAGCTTGCGAGGCAACAGAGACAGTCGCCGATAGGTTGAAGCGGCCCGTGGTGGTGGCAAGATAGCCCACTTCGTCATATTCACCCAGCACGACAGCGACGCTTTCCACCATGCCCGGCTCAACCTCAATCATCACATCGGCCTGAACCTCTAGCCCCATGGCCGTCGGGTCAGGAATGGCCCCGATCGTAATCATCTTGCTTTGCAAAAGGGCCGAAATGCGGTTGCGCGCCGTCCGTTCCGAAACCCCACCGATACGGGCCGCAACTTCCGAAGCCGAAAGCCGCCCTTCTACACCAAGAAGTGCGATGATCTTGCGATCCAGATCGTCAAGGTCCGAACGTTGCATGGCTTTGCGCTTACCGAATTGGATGCACTAGAACCGCATTATGCGCCTGATGAACCAATCTGTCAACAAAAACTTGCCGTTTCGGAACTGATGAGAAGGGCCTGCCGTCAAGAGCCAAAGATCAAAGCAGTGTGCGCTGCCCCCAAGGCGTTACTTTTCGCCCAAACCAACCAGACGGGACTTCAAACTCTATCCGGCCGCCATTTGGCACGCAGTCACCGCGCCCTTAGGGCCGCCAGCCATAGATGTCTGCCGCACGGTCCTTGGTGATCAGGCCGTTCAGCACATCTTCGGCCACAGCCGCCCTGTCGCGGTCTTTGGGGTTGCCGATGCCGCCGCCATTGCCCGTGACGACGCGGATCACATCGTCGGTATGTGTCACAAGGCCAGAGACGAAAGCGTAGCGTTCCCGACCCCCGTGTTTGCGGATAACCTCAATGTAATTGGCAGATCCCTCATGGCCGCCATCCAAAGCCCAAGCGGGAAATTTTGACCTCGTGTAACCGGCCGTCAGGAAACCGTTATCCGCCCGCAACCGGTAATCCATGACGATGCCATGCCCGCCGGTGTATTTGCCCTCGCCACCCGGCTCTAGGTTCAGCGCCATCTGGTCAACGATCAGGCCGTTGCGCGCCTCGTTGATCTCGGCCGGGCAGTTGTATGTCTCGCCATGAGAGCCAGAGAAAATGGCCGTGTTTCCATCGCCCGTGCGCGAGGCCCCCCAACCGCCCACCTGCGGTTCGATGATCGTGTACTGACGGCCTGTATCCGGATGGATACCGCCAATGAACGTGCCGCAGACCGATGCAAAATGCCCCGCAGCCAAACGGTCCGGCATGGCTTGGGCCAGACAGCGCCACATGATATCATAAACCCGCAGTTCGATTTCGTAATAAAACCCGATGGCCGCCGGCTCTGCTGCGTGGAAGACTGAGCCTTCGCGGGTTAAAAGCTTGATCAGACGGAAAGAGCCCTCGTTGGCGGGCGAAGCTGGATCCGTCAGCGATTTGAAGATCATCTGCGCGCAGACCATCACCCCGTCGCGGCTTGCATTGACCGGGCCAGTGGATTGGTCTGGATTGTCGCGCAGATCGACCAGAAAGGCGTCGTCACTGATGGTGATCTTGACGTTGAACACACGGCCGTCGTCTTGCTCTTCAGACAGTTCAAAGGTGCCTTTGGGCAGTTTGGCCAACTCGCGCCGTGCCAGCGCTTCGCCATGATCAAGAAAGGTCACCATGGCATTTTCAAAGGTCGCCACACCGTATTTGGCCGCCAGTTCGCCCAATCGCCGCGCCCCGATCCGCACCGAGGCGATGGCCGCCCAGACATCACCTTCCAGCACATCTGGCATTCTGGAATTGAACTTGATGATCTCAAACACAGGCCGGATCGGCACGCCTTTCGAGATGATCTTGATGGCTGGCAGGCGCAGACCCTCTTGGAAGATCTCGGTCGCATGGCCAGAAAGCGATCCGGGCGCCATGCCCCCCACGTCGGAATTATGCGCAATATTGGCGGCCCAAGCGATCAGTCGCCCGTCTGCAAAGACCGGCATGGCCACGATAACATCGTTCAAGTGGGTGACCCCGCCAAAATAGGGGTCGTTCGTGGCAAAGACATCCCCCGGTTCGACATCGTCAGGCTTGATGAACTTGGCGACAATCACCTTGACCGCCTTGTCCAATACCCCAACGAAAGACGGAATCCCCGCCCCTGACGAAGCCAAAGCACCCTTTGCATCGGTGATGCCAGTACCCATGTCGAGCACCTCGTAGATGATCGAACTCATTGCTGTCTTCTTCATCACGGCAAACATTTCGTCAGCAGCAGCCTGAAGAGAGTTTTGAATGATTTCCAGCGTGATAGGATCGTGAGAGAGGTCTTTCATCGCAATCGCCTTAAGACTTCAGAGTGATGTGAAGGTTGCTATAACCGTCGACCAAGACACGATATCCGGGATGGATCACCATTGTGGTGCCGACGTCTTCGACGATGGCAGGGCCATCAAAGTGCATGCCGGGTTCAAGCCTGTCACCATCATAAATGTCGGCCTGATGCTGACCGTCGAGAATATAGTCGACGTCACGCCGCCCCTTCAAAGCGGCACTTGCCGGTGTGTCGCTTAACGGGCGTTCGACCATCTTCAACTTCCCGACCTCGGCAGAGGCAATCAGGTGGATGCCCACCATCTCGACGGGCGCATTCAAGCGGTAGGTGTACTCGCGCTCATAGGCTTGGTGAAAGGCGGCCTCAATCTCGGCAAGCCTTGTGTCGGTTATGGCGCCGGGCTCGATCAGAACTTCGGTCGTATGTTCCTGATTTTGATAACGAAACTTGCCAAAACGCTGCATTTTCACCTGTGCGGGTGCCACACCTTCTTGTGCAAATTGGGCGCGCGACAAAGCTTCGGTTTCGCCAAACAGCGCCTCGATCACCGCCGCTGCGCTTGGGGTCAGATCAACCAGACGGGTTACGAAATGATCACGCCGCAAGTCTGACATCATCATCCCCCAAGCCGAAAAGACCGAGGCTGCCGCTGGAATGACCACATGAGAAATGCCAAGTTCTGCCGCCAAAGCCACCGCGTGCATCGCACCGCCCCCGCCGAACGCCACTAAGGTGAAGTCGCGCGGATCGTACCCTCGGTTGACCGAGACCAGCTTTAGCGCATTGACCATGTTGTTGTTGGCAATGCGAATGATTCCACGGGCCGCTTCCATCACCGAAACGCCCAAGGCGTCCCCAACCGCGCTAAGCGCCAATTCCGTCGCAGCCATGTCGGCCTTAACCTCGCCACCGCAGAAATAGTCGCGGTTGATGCGGCCCAGCCAAAGATTAGCATCGGTCGTCGTGGCATTGGTACCGCCCCGGCCATAGGCTGCGGGTCCGGGCACAGCGCCAGCGGAATGCGGCCCAACATGAAGTTTGGCAAAGTCGTCGACCCAAGCGATGGAACCGCCGCCATTACCGATCTCGACCAGATCGACCACTGGCACCATGATCGGATAGCCTGCGGATTTGCGGTCGCGTTCAATCCAGTAGTCAGAGGTGATCCGCACTTGGCCATTTTCGATCAAAGAACACTTGGCTGTGGTGCCGCCGATATCAAGTGCTATGACATTTGGCTGTCCGATCAGGCGACCGAGTTCCGCCGCACCCCAAAAGCCAGAAGCCGGCCCAGATTCCACCATGGTAATCGGTACGCGCTTGGCGGCATCCAGCGTATCGATACCGCAGTTGGACTGCATCACATAGGGTCTGGCGCGAAATCCCTTGGCTTTCAGACCATCTGCCAAGCGCGTCAAGTAACGCTCGGCAGCGGGCTGCACATAGGCGGATAGCACGGCGGTGTTGGTGCGTTCATACTCGCGCCATTCGCGCGTGATCTGATGAGATGCCACGACCGAAGCCTCGGGCCAAAGGCGGCGCACGGCTTCCACCGTTGCCGCCTCGTGGCGGGTGTTGGCGTAGGAATGAAGATAGGCAATCGCCACGGCCAACACCCCCTGTTCTCGAAAGTCATCCAGAATGTCGGGCAGGCCCGACAAGTCCAGCGGCCGCATTTCGATGCCGCGATAGCTCATCCTGCCGGGCAATTCGCGCCGCAGGTGCCGCGCGACGAAGGGTTTGGGCTTTTGATAGTGCAAGTTGAAGAAATCGGGCCGGTTGCCACGGGCGATCTCCAACGTATCACGGAAACCTTCGGTGGTGATCAAACCAACCTTGACACCCTTGCGTTCGGTCAAGGCGTTGATGACGACCGTTGTTCCGTGAACGAGGAAATCGACCTCCGCCGGATCAATCTTCCCCTTCTCCAGCACGTTCAGCACGCCCATCTCGAAATCAGGCGGCGTGGTGTCGGCTTTTGCGGTGACGACGCGAACGGCACCTGTGGCGTGGTCGGTCTCGAAGGCCACCATATCGGTAAAGGTGCCTCCCACATCAGTGGCAACGCGAATGGACTTTGATGACACTGCAAGGCTCCTTTCGCCGCGACCGTGCAAAGGTCCAGCAGGCCGTCCGCGCAACTGCGCATCAGTCCTTTGGCCTACCTGTGCAGCGCCCCGATCAGTTGATCTTTATCAGTTGCTAGCGCGTTATCGATCTTTGATCCAACACAATCATGGTTTCTAACATCAATGGGCAGCACATTGCGCTGCGGACCGTTTTTCCCCGTAACGGCCGGAACGAATTCTAAAGGCGCACCCGTTCATTCAACGGGATAAGGCTTTTCACCCGCAGTAAAAAATCCCGAAGCGATGCTACTTCCGGCACGAACATCATTTCATGTACTGGCGGCGGCTGTCGAACCGCGACATCGGCATCGTGACGATCCTGCATGAGCGGATGCACCAGATGGATCGGTTCCAGGATGATCTTGGCGGCTGACTCGAGTTACGAAACGCGAAAAGCCCCCGCATAGGGGGGCCTCGTAAAACGTTGACCAGGTGTTGACTAGAATTTAGAATGACAAAAGACCAGCGTTTTGATCGGTTTTTAAGTATCTGATCTTACGCGGAATTTTGGTTTCGGGGGCACACAGCCCCCGTAAGTTGCCACGGCCGTTCTGTTTAGCTTGACTGGTTCGCAGACCAAGCAGTGCAGCGAATGTCTGGGGCTGCAGGGCCTTCGCAAGAAGAAATCACCAGCTTCTAGAGGTGACACGCAGCATGCGTCGTTTTTCAAGAGGATCTTCGAGATTGCGGGGGCAGAATACGTTGAAGAACCTACATTCGACATCGCGGCTTGAAGCAAAGTATTCGGCGGCGGAGTGTATGGTGCGCTGGGTCGGTGGGTCGCGCGCATCATAGCAGGATCTGTGGGTTTGAGAAAACGCCGAGTTCGCGCGTCGCTGATAGGGTCAAGGATCTGCCCGATTGGCACAGGGCCAACCGGGCAGTCTGTCCGATTACTTCGTCAAGTCAGTCCAGATGCGGGTGTAGATTTCCTGAACGTCTGCAGGGCAGGTTTGCTGGAAATAGCCCGCAGCCTTTAGCTCTTCGGGAACCACCATTTCCGGGGCATTGGGCAGTGCTGGGTCCATGAAAGCGTCTGAACCCAAGATCGCATTGCCATAGCGTGTGTAGTTCGAAATCAGTGCCGCATTTTCAGGGTCCATGATGAAGTTCAAGAACAACTTGGCGTTCTCGACGTTGGCAGCATCAGCCAAGATGGCCACGTTATCCTGCCAAAGCGAATAGCCCTCTTTGGGATAGCCATAGGCGAAGTGGGGGTTCTGCTCGCGAATGCGATTGGCCGCACCGCTCCAGAACACCGATGCGTTCAGGTCTTCGTTGATAAACTTTTCAAAGCTCGCGTAGTCGATCGACGCCCACGAAGGCTTTGCCGCCATCAGCTTGTCGCGGGCCGCTTTCAGCACCGCCTTGTCCGATGTGCAAGGCTCGCCCCCAACATAGCGGATCGCCATGTCGATCACGTCGGTCATCGAAGGCACGACGTTGATCTTGCCTTTCAACTCTTCTGGCGGGTCAAGGAAGATGGCCGAGGTGTTGATATCACCCTTGTAAACATTGGTATTGACCATAACGCCCGTCGTGCCCCAGACCCATGGCACGGTGTAATGACGGCCGCTGTCCCATGACACATCCACCCAAGCCGGATCGACGTTCTTGAAATTCTCCATCTGGGCCGGTTCACTTTGCATCAGCAGGCCCTTTTCAATATAGATCGGCACGACCGAGGCCGAAGGCACCACGATGTCAAACCCATGACCGCCAGCTTCAATCTTGGCCATAGCAGTTTCGTTGCTGTCATATTCGGTCAAGGTGACCTTGACGTCATAGGCTTTCTCAAATTTCGTGATCAAGTCTGGCGGTGTGTAAAGGCCAAAGTTGAATATGTTCAACTGTCCTTCGGCCAGAGCAGGCAGGGCGGGGGCGAGCAATAGGGCTGTGGCAAGTGAAAGGTAAGCAGGTTTCATAGGATTCTCCAGGGTTAAGGTCAGGCTTTCTTGCGGGTTGCTGCCCATGACCCCGCCACGATCAACACACTGATCAACAGCAAAAGCGAGGAAATGGCATAGATTTCCGAGGTCAAATTGCGGCGCAATTCGCCCATCAGATAGGTGGGCAGGGTCTCTTGACCGGGGGATTTGAGAAAATCGCTCATCACCACGTCATCAAGGGAAACGACAAAGGCCAGCATGAAGCCCGCGAGTATCCCCGGCGCGAGCAAGGGCAGGGTCACGCGCCGGAAGGTATAAAAGCGGCTGGCATAAAGGTCGGCGGCGGCGGTTTCTAGGCTTAGGTCCATCCCCTCAAGCCTTGCGCGGATCGGCATATAGGCGAAGGGGATGCAAAACGTCGTATGGGCCGCGATCAGATAGCCAAGGCCCGTGTAGCCTGTTGCCTGTTTCACTTGTGCCAGAATAATCAGCAAAGCGATGGCCAAAACGATTTCGGGCACCATCAGAGGTTGGTTCACAATCAGATGGATCGCCCCTTGACCCCTGAAATCGGCCGCGCGGGTGGTGGCAAGCGCGGCCATGGTTGCCGTAATGGTGGCAATAAGGGCGGCAAGTGTTGCCAGCAGCAACGATGTCTGGGCGGCAGCCAAGAAGGCTTCGTTGTGCAAAGCAGCCACATACCAGTGCAGCGAGACGCCCTCCCAATGGCCAATAACCTTGCCGGCATTGAAAGAATTGCCGACCAGAATGACCATCGGGATGTAGAGGATCACGAAACAGCCAATGGCAAGTGTGGCGACGCCGGGCAGACGGCGGATGTTAAAGGCGCGCTCAGCCATGGCTGCGTCCTTGCCGACCCGAAGTCAGGCGGGTGTAATAGATCAGCGCGATCAGCACCAAAAGCGTCAAGGTGATGGACAGCGCGGCCCCAAGTGGCCAGTTGCGCCCTTGGCCGAACTGCATCTCGATCAGGTTGCCAAGCATCATCGACTTGCCGCCCCCCATGATGCGCGGCGTGACATAGGCCCCAAGCGAGGGAACAAAGACGAGGATCGAGCCCGCGATAATGCCTGGTCGAACAAGTGGTAAGATCACCTTGCGCAAACAAAACAGGCGCGATGCGTAAAGATCGTATCCGGCTTCAGCCAGTCGGAAGTCGAATTTTTCGACGGCGGCGAAAACCGGCAAAACCATCAAGGGCAAAAAGACATAGGCCATGCCCAACAAAACAGCGAAGTTGGTGAACATCATCTGGATCGGCTGATCGATCAGCCCCAACCACAAGAACAGCCGGTTGAACACGCCTTCAGACCGGATCATCTCTTGCACCGCAATGGTGCGGACCAAAAGATTGGTCCAGAAGGGAATTGTCACCAAAAACAGCCAGAACGCCCGCGCAGCAGGGGGCCGTGTTGCGATGAACCACGCAGTTGGCACGCCAAAGATCAGCGTCAAAGCCGTGGTCAGCAGCGACAACCCAACGGATCGGGCCAGAATGGTCAAGTGCGCATCCGACAAGCTGAGCGTGTCGTCAAAAATATCGCGTTCAAACAGAACCGAGAACCAGCCCTCGGTCGAGAAAACCCACCGAACATTGCCGTAGTCGCCCGGTGTTAGAACGGAATACAAAACCACGACTATCAGCGGCAGAATGGAAAAGACCATGATGATGGTGACGGCGGGCAACGCAAGCCGCCAACGTTGCCGTGCGTCGGCGTTTTGCGCATCACGCTCGGTGTTCGGTGCCTCGCCCATCAGGCCTCCGTGTCCGGCAAAAGCCGCAAAGCATCTTGGGGGAAAGCCACCGGCACGCTGTCACCCACCTTTGCGATGGCGCCCCCACGCAGGGCGTTTTGCACCCGCGCGACCAAAGGCGTGCCATCGCGCAATCGCATATGGATGTGGGTATCTGTGCCAAAGTAGACCAACCGCTCGACCTGCGCCGTTAGGCGGATGGCGTCGCTTGGGCCCTGCCCCAATACGACATGCTCGGGCCGGATCATCACTATGACAGGCCCATCGTAGGCTGCTGCAAACCCCGACGGAAGCGCGGTTTTGGACCCCTCGATTTCGATCATACCAGCGAGTTTTTGAGCCATCAGAAAATTAGATTCACCGATAAAGGACGCGACGAACCGATTTTCGGGAAGATCATAAAGCTCGCGCGGCGAGGCTATTTGCTGCAGCCGACCGCCGTTCATCACAGCGATGCGGTCTGACATGGTCAGGGCCTCTTCCTGATCATGGGTGACAAAGATAAAGGTCAGCCCCGTTTCCTGCTGCAACCGCTTCAGTTCAACCTGCATTTCCTTGCGCAGTTTCATGTCCAAGGCCGATAAAGGCTCATCCAAAAGCAAGATACGGGGCTGGGGGGCAAGGGCGCGGGCCAAAGCCACGCGCTGCTGTTGGCCACCAGAAAGCGCGGCACTTTTGCGGTCGCGTAGATGGGTCATTTGGACCAAAGCCAGCATTTTTTCGACAACCCGCGCCACCTCGGCCTTGGGGCGGCCCTGCGCTTCAAGGGCGAAGCCCACGTTCTGCGCGACAGTCATATGGGGGAAAAGCGCGTAGCTTTGGAACACCGTGTTCACTGGCCGCTGGTTCGGCGGCATTAGGGCGATGTCCTTGCCATCCAGAACCAAAGCTCCGCCACTGGGTGGTTCAAACCCAGCAATCAGGCGCAGCAAGGTTGTTTTGCCACAGCCCGAAGGGCCAAGCAGCGTGAAGAATTCTCCTTCCGCGATAGACAGGCTCACCTGATGCAACGCGGTCACCGCGCTGTCGCCTTTGCCGAACTGTTTGGTCAGATCTCGAATGTCGAGCATGTAGTTTAACCCTCACTTGGCATCAGGCGTATTGACTTAAATACTTTAGTCAATCAAAAATCTTATCAAGACAAATAATTTGTGGAAATGCCAATGTCCGATCTGTCCAACGTGCCGTTGCACGGTCTTGTGGGGCTGAGGGACCGCAAAAAGGCCCTACGTCGGGACGAGATCATCGCCGCAGCCCGTGACCTGTTTGCACGGAAAGGAATCGATGCAACGACCATGGCCGATATCGCAGCGGCTTCGGTTATTTCGCCGCCTACGGTCTTTAACTACTTCGGCTCAAAAGACGGCATTCTGATCGCCCTGATCACCGAAGGCACCACTGCGGCACGCGAAGAAGACCGCGACCTGCACTGGGAAGAAGCTACGGATCTTGCAACGCTGATCGTAAAACTGTTCCAGCGCATTTCGTCACGCACGCTTGAAATCGCCGACAAACGGGTGTGGCGCTACGCCGAAGCCGCCGCAATCCGACATCCGGAAACGGAATTGGCGCGACAGTATGAACACGTCTCGTCAGCGTTGGTCGGGGTGGTGACCGATTTCTTTGCGGGCCTAGACTTGCGCCTGCAGTCAGGGGAAGCCTGTTCGACGACCTATCTGGGCCAATTGTTCCACGACATATGGATGCCCTGTTTTATTCGCCTGATCACAGTCGAAAACCAAAGTCTGGCAGAGCATGAAGTCATGTTGCGCGCCCGTATTCAGCCCTTGGTTTCCGCCTTGTTTGAGGCCTCTACCGCCCAAACCCCGCGCCGCAAAGGATCAGTTGCATGACGGCCAGCCTTATCATCAAAAACGCGCGCGTTCTGACGATGGACAGCCAAACGCCCCATGCCGAAGCTGTCGCCGTGCGCGGCAACACAATTTTGGCGGTCGGCGACACACAGTCAGTGATGTCTCACGCTGGCGCTGACACCCGCGTGATTGATGCCAAGGGCAACACGCTGCTTCCCGGCTTTGTCGAATCCCATTTGCATCTGTTTGCGGGCGCTTATGGCCAGACGCTGCTGCAACTGGCAAGTGTTCGGGGATTTGACCAGTTGAAGGCAGCGGTTGAGGCTTTCGCGGCGGCAAAGCCGGACGAAGGGCTGCTGTTTGCCCAAGGCGCGGATTACGAGATTTTGGGCAAGGGCAACCGGCTGGACCGGCATGTCTTAGACGCCATCTGCCCTGATCGCCCGTTGGCCGTCATGGCTTTTGATTTTCACACGCTTTACGCCAACACAGCCGCCCTGACTGCCGCAGGCCTTCTGCACGGACGCGACCTGCCGGTGGGCAATGACGTGGTCATAGGCGCGGATGGTTTGGCCACGGGTGAGTTGCGCGAGAAGTTTGCGCTCTTGCCCGTGCTAGAATTGCGCACCTCAGGCGGGCGCGAGATGTTGGGAATGTCAGGTATCGAACCGCCCGTGCCTCCTACCCCCGCCGAATGGCGCGAGGACATCGAGACGTTGAAGGCAGGTCTACGCTTTGTCGCCAGCAAGGGCATCACCGCCGTGCATAATATGGACGGCAACCGCCACCTTCTGGAACTGCTGCGCGATGTCGCGGCCGAGGGTGATCTTTTGGCGCGCGTCTCGGTGCCGTTCCACTACACCCGAGAAATGCCGCTTTCCGAACTAGACCGCGCCTCGGCGATGACTGCGGATTTCACGGGCGACAAGCTGACCTGTGGCCGCGTAAAAGTTTTCGTCGACGGGGTGATCGAAAGCGGCACGGCAGCCCTGCTGGAAGATTACGCTGACCGCCCCGGCCTGCGCGGAGTTCCGATTTTTGATGTCGAGGCCTTCGCCCAAGCCGCGACCGAAATCGACAAGCGGGGGCTTCAGATCACCGTTCACGCCATTGGCGATGCGGCTGTGCGTTTGACCCTAGACGGCTATCAGGCGGCGCAGGCGGCCAATGGAAAACGGGATAGCCGCCACCGCATCGAACATATCGAAATGATCGACCCCGCCGATATTCCGCGCTTTGCCGAACTGGGCGTTATCGCATCTTTCCAGCCCCTTCACGCGCCCGATGGCCCAAGCCCAACCACCCGCGGCATTGGTAACGCTCGCGCAGCCCATGCCTATGCATGGCGCGCATTGGTCGAAGCGGGGGCCGACTTTGCCTTTTCCTCAGATTGGCCCATCGTTCCCGTCGACCCGCTTTTGGGCATTCAAGTCGCCCTAACCCGACAACCCCATTTGCCCAACCTGCCCGACCAACGCCTGCCCCTGCATCAGGTGCTAGAGGCGTTCACAAGTCGAGGCGCTTATGCAGGCTTTAGCGAAAACAAAACTGGCCGCATCCGTGCGGGCTTGCTGGCCGATTTGGTGCTGCTATCCGGCGACATAGAAGCCGTAGCCCCAACCGAGATCGCCGCGTTGTCGGTGGCCTTAACAATATGTGATGGTCGCATCACGCATGAAGCCTAGGGAGGTCACAATGGACATCACCCAGCTTGGCGCGAAAAGATCCCTTGGCCAGCCACTGTTACGCCGTGCTTGCGCCATCCGCGCCGATATTGGCCCTCCAACAGAATTCCCCACCACCCAAGGCACGACCCGCGCGATGTTCCCGATCACCGGCGGGCAAGCCCTAGGCCACGGCTGGACAGCGCAGATCCTGCCCGGAGGCGCCGATTTTGCCCTGCTTTTGCCAGACGGCGCTTACGCTATTGAAGCGCGGTATTGCCTTGAGATGACAGATGGCACCCCCGTCATGGTAACCAATGCCGGCAAGATGGTGCCCCAAGCCGATGGCAGCTATTTCGGCCGCACCCGCGCCACCCTTGAAGTGCCAGATGGCCCTCACCGCGCCTTGGGCGACGCAGTCTATTTCGGCACGGCTTTGGCCGAGGCTGGCGACGTTGATCACGTCTATATCGAACTTTGGGAAGCGCCTGTTTGATCAGGCCGGAAGGTGTCGTATGACCATACTGATCGCCGGTGGTGGCATAGCCGGCTGTGTTTTGGGGCTAACACTTCACCAGCTTGGTCTGCCGTTCCGGCTATATGAACGGGTGGCCGATCCTAAACCCTTGGGCGTGGGCATCAATTTGCAACCCAATGCCGTGCGCGAGTTGTTTGATCTTGGGCTAGAAAGCCTGCTTGACCAAATCGGCATCCGCACACGCCATTACGGCTTTTACACCAAATCAGGTCGCGAAATCTGGGTCGAACCACGCGGGCTTGCTGCAGGCTATCATTGGCCGCAGTTCTCGGTGCACCGCGGCAAGTTACAGATGATGTTGTTGGAAGAATTGCGCGCCCGTGCTGGGGCGGACGCGGTTGTGACGGGCGCTGCGGTTGCGGGGTTTGACACGTCAGACAGCTCTGCAACCCTGATCTTTACCGATGGGCGCAGGGCAACGGGCCGTGCAGCGATTGCGGCAGACGGCATTCATTCCGCCATCCGCCGCCAAATGGTGCCAGACGAAGGCGAACCCATCTGGAACGGTGCCATCCTATGGCGCGGCACATCGCAAGCCCGCCACTTTCTGGGCGGCAATGCGATGTTTCTGGCTGGCCATGACAGCCAGCGTTTCGTGGCTTATCCGCTGACACCCGAAGATCCAAACACCGGCCTTGCCACGATCAACTGGATAGCCGAACTGCGCGTTGACCCTGCCCGTAGCCTTTCCAAAGGCGACTGGAACCGCCCCGCCGACAAGTCTGATTTCTTGCCAGCTTTTGAGGGGTGGGATTTCGGCTGGGTCGATTGCCCCGCGTTGATACGGGCGTCGGATATTGTTTACGAATACCCAATGGTTGACAGGGAACCCCTGCCATCTTGGACCACGGGCTGCGTGACCCTGATTGGCGATGCAGCCCATGCAACCTATCCCGTGGGGTCGAACGGCGCGAGTCAAGCCATCATCGACGCCCGCAAACTGGGGGCCGCGATGCGCAGCCACTGGGCAACCCGCGCCGCCTTGCTGGCCTATGAGGCCGAAATGCGCCCGCGGGCCGAGGGCATACTGCGCGCCAATCGCGGCAAAGGGCCAGACGCCGTGATGCAGATGGTCGAAGACCGCTGCGGTGGCGAATTTGCTGATATCGAAACCGTCATCCCCCGCGCCGAACTTGCCGCCCATGCCGAACATTACAAGCGCCTGTCGGGCTTTTCGATTGACACATTGAATGCACAACCGCCCATCATCGGTGCCCGTTCGCGAGAGATCCTATGACAGTTTTCACCGAATTCCGTGTTAAAGTGGGCACTCCTTTGAAACTGGGCAACGACGGTTTTGGTGAGGCGCGGGTCGTACCTATTCTTGGCGGAACAGTCAGCGGCCCAGGCCTGACGGGCACAATCCTATCAGGCGGCGCAGACGAACAACGTATCCGCGCCGATGGCCTGACCCGCATCCATGCCCGTTATGTGATCGAAGCTTCGGACGGCGCACTTATTCGGGTGGATAGCCAAGGCTTAAGATCCGGCCCACCCGAGGTCATGGCCGCCCTTCTACGCGGAGAAAAGGTGGATCCAAGTCAGATCTACTTTCGCACCGTAATCCGCTTTGAAACCGCGGCATTGGCGCATGACACGCTGAACCAGTCTTTGTTTCTAGCGGTCGGGGAACGGCAGCCTGAAGGGGTAGTGCTGCGGCTGACCAAGCTTTAGGAGCCTAAAGTCAGATCAGGATGACAGCCAAAAGTAGGCGAAGCGTCGGAATTATTCGTTATCTGCTCTGACACAGCAAGATAGACTGACTGCGTAGGTGCGTGTGGGAGCCAAAGAGTGACGTTCTTTCATCTTCCCACTGACGGCCGTTCTGACGTTTTGCGCAGGGTCCAGTCGCTCGAGGTTGTCGTTTGGAGTGCATTTGCGGTTTCTCACGCCCTTTGCGACCGGATTGAGGCGAGCGTTTCGACGTGTTTGGCCGAGGAGCACGACCAAGCGGATCGAGCGAATTGGGCAGGTCAGCTTCGGTCCCTTGCGCCGCTGCTGTTGTCCGAGGCACCTTCAATTGGGCTGATCCGGACACGCGTTGCGAGATTACCGGCTCCGCTTATCCGCCAGATTGAGTCCCGCGCGCTTCGTTTGGCCGACCAAGTTCCAGCCTGTGCAATTGTGGGTTCCGACCTGTTGGGCTGGGCAAAGGTTGCCCCTGCCGTCGACCTCATCCCCCTATTGCGCCTTTGCGTGGTTGAAGGGGGCGCTGTTCTAGCTGGCCAGGATCGCCCTACCGGCCGCCAATCTGCACCTCATTTTGAGCCTGTTGTGTTCGGGCGTGGGCGCGCGGTTCCAGGACTGCCGAAGCTTCAAGGCGGCCGTCCCGCGGATGATGCAGAGGTACGGTTGATAGCGCATTTGGCTGTGGATTGGCATTTGGCGACTGGGTTTGAACCTGAAGCGGGCCGCGATGGGCATTCAGCATTCAGTGGGTTGGTCCACGATGTGTTTGGCTGGATTGGCCGCTCAAAGAAGGCGAAGTTTAGCTTGCGGGTGTATTGGGCGATGATGGCCGACAGGGCTGGCACTCATCCCGCAGCGGATCAAACCGCGGGTAACTAACCCTCTCTGACCCTGTGACGGGGTTTTCGCCAGCGCGGTTTTTGGGGGTCGCGTATCGTGCTTCGCATGACGCATCACGTGCCCTCATCTGCCGCAAAGGCCCGCCCCCAACCCGCAGTTTCGGCTGACGGGGCGGATGAGGTGCATGCGGCTTTGATGGCACTTGTGCGGGCTTTGGCGCGTTCTGAGGCGCGGCGCTGGGTTGCGGCGCAATCAGCGGCGGGAGGACTTGGCCATGACGAAGGCTAAGCAGACATCCCCTAGCGCCGCACCCCACTTGGCACCCCTCCCCACCCTTCTGTCGGTCGAAGCCACGGCCCTGCAACTTTCGGTCTGCACCAAAACGGTCCGCCGTTTGATCGCGCGTGGGGCGCTTCCGAGCTGCCGCGTTGGTCGTTTGGTGCGCATCCGTGCGACGGATTTGGCGGAGTTTGTGGCGTCTGGGACTGGGTCTTGAGGGGGCTTTTGGGATGAGGATGTGCGCCATTTTGGCACTGTTTTGGGGGTCGTTTTGGGTAGATTTGGTTATCATATAAAACACTGTTTTTGTTGTATTAGTTATGTTTTTGTTCAAGTTCACTTGCAACTTTGTATCTAGATTTTCACGTTTATGCCTGCTATGTCCACGTCAGTCACTAGGAGTCTACGCATGTCCATGAAGAACACCTCACTAGTTTCGCCTGCCACCCTGCAAGGGGTGATCGACGCACTCGCCCTGCGCAGCGATCTGTCAGAGCAGCGCCGGCAGGATTTGCGCTCGTCGTTGCGTACCTTCGCTCGGGTGCTTGGCAAGACGCCGGATCAGGTGCTTGCGGACATCGGCGTGCTGAACAGTCAAATCGCGGGGATGACAGCGCAGATGATTGGCCTGTCTGCACCACGCTGGGCAAATGTGAAGTCTGGCCTGACAACGGCGTTGTCTTTGACCGGCGCCAAGGTCATCGCGGGCAAACGGCGTGGCCCACTGGCACCCGAGTGGGAAGTGCTCCTAGATCAAGTGGAGGGTGCTTACGAACGCGCGCGCTTGTCGCGGTTCATGAGCTGGTGCACCACGGAGGGCATTGCGCCTGCAGATGTGGGGCAAGCGGATGTGGACCGCTTTGTCGTGGCGCTTGCCAAGGAGAGCTTGGTTGAACGCCCCAAGGCAGTTCACCGCGATCTGGCACTGGCATGGGGCCGCTGCAGGACGACGGTGGCGGGATGGCCTGAAGTCAAGATCAAACTCCCCAACAACAGCCGCGCCTATGCTTTGGCCGAAGAAGACTTCTCGGACGCCTTCGTGAAGGATGTCGACGCCTACCTGCATCATCTGGCGGTGGTGGACCCATTTGAGGATACCCCGCGCAAAGCGATGGCCCCAACCACCCTGCGCGATGTGAAGTTGCGTATTTATCAACTGGCCAGTGCGCTTGCCCAAAGCGGGCGCGATCCAAAGACCATCTTGGGGCTCTGCGACCTTGTCGCCCCCGAGGCTGCCAAGGCCGCCCTGCGGGTGCAGCATGACCGCAACGGTAAGCGCAAGACGGGCCAGCTTGCCAACTATGCAAGGACCTTGATCAACGCCGCGCGCCATTGGGTGAAGGCATCTGAGGAAGATCTCGACACTCTGCGCGGCCTTGCCCGCAGCATCACCCCTAAAGCCGGCGGCATGACCGACAAAAACCGCAGCCGCCTGCGCCAGTTTGACAACCAAAGCGCCGTCCACCGCCTGATCGGCTTGCCGGGTTTGGTGTTTGACAACCTGCCGAAGGCGGGGCGCTTGTCCCCCGCGCAAGCCCTGCGCGCTCAATCAGCCCTTGCCGTGGCCATCCTGATCTTGGGCGCGCCGCTGCGGATCAAAAACCTCGCAAGCCTGCAGCTTGGGGTGCATGTGCTTGAGACACGCCCGATGGGGCTTGGTGGCAATGCGGGTATTGTGGCTGGCAAAGGCACGACAACCCGCCATATCGTGTTGCCAGCTCTTGAGGTGAAGAACACCAAAGACTTGGAGTTCACCCTGCCAGGCGGGCTTTGCAAATACCTCGACATCTATGTGATCCGCTGCTTGCCTATCCTTGTGCGGGGCGGCAGCACCTATCTGTTCCCCAACACCACCGGCGGTTCCAAGACCCCAGGCAGCCTGAGCGTCCAGCTGAAGACCTTCGTCAAGCCCGAGACCGG
>CANIKY010000039.1 GCA_947468085.1 Paracoccaceae bacterium
TGCAGGTTGGGGGCAAGATCGGTGTAGATCGTTTTTGTCAAAGCCTCTGCCGTGGCGGGGCCTTGCGCCAGAGCCGCCAGCACCGAAGCCTCGCGCCCCAGACGATGTTGTATCAGCGCAGCCAGTCGGGCGGCGGGGTCTTCGACGGGCAGGCCGTGTCCGGGCAAAAACCTGCGCCATGTGCGCTGCGCCAGCTTATGCAGCGACGCCATATAGGCCGCCATATCGCCATCAGGCGGTGAGACCAGCGATGTGGACCACGCCATAACATGATCGCCCGATAAGAGCGTGTCGCCCAAGCCCAGACAGATGTGGTTGCTCATATGACCGGGTGTGTGGATCACCTCAATTTCTATTCCGGCAAGGCTGAGGATCTGGCCATCCGTCAAACAAAGATCTGGTGCAAAGTCATCATCGCGGCCCTCGCCGCCTGCGATGCCCTCGGCCTCTAACGCGGTCATCTGTGCTGACATGCCTGCACGGGCATCGCCAAAGGCAAGGATCGGGGCCCCCGTCAGGCGGGACAAGCGCATAGCAAGGCCGCTATGGTCGATGTGTGCGTGGGTGACCAAGATAGCCTCGACCTCAAGCCGACCCACATTCGCCAGAATGGCCGCCAGATGGGCAGGCATGTCTGGGCCCGGATCAACGATGATTTTTGTGGCCTGCCCCAGACAATAAGTATTGGTCCCAGCGCCGGTGAAGGGCCCGAGATTGTCGGCGCGCAAAGTACAAAGGGGCAGGGGCATCACCATCCATCACCGGGCCAAGTATGTGCCCAACATCGCGCCGAGAGAGCGCAGGCTCAAGGCCCTAAATCCCGCAAGATGGCCCTTTCCAACCGCCCCCCCACAAGGCTAGGCTGAACCTATGGCATTCACCTTCAAATCCTATGTCCCGCGCAGCGTTTATGGACGCGCGGCGCTTATTTTGGTCTTGCCTGTGGTCTTTGTGCAAGTTGTTGTCTCAGTTATTTTCATTCAGCGCCATTTTGACGGCGTCACCCGGCAATTGTCGCGCGGTGCGGGGATAGAGGTCGGCTTGCTTTTGGCGCAAGTTGACAGTGCGCCAGACCTGTCGCAGGCCCAAGCGCGGGCGGCAGCCGTTGGCGCGGGTTTGAAATTCACGGCAATCCTGCCCGCATCCAAAACCGCCCCCGTCACAGATCAACGCGATGTTTGGGATTTGTCGGGGCGCGAAGTGGGTGCAGTCTTGCGCGCCGCCTTGCCGCAGGTTCTGGCCGTAGATATGCAAACCGATCCGCGCAACGTGCAGGTATGGGTGCAAACCCGCTTTGGCGGGATGCAGTTGGATATATCGCGCCAACGCGTCTCGGCCAGCAATCCGCATCAGCTTTTGGTGATCATGGCGTTGGCGTCGATCTTGATGACGGCAGTGGCTTTTGCCTTTCTGCGCAATCAACTGGTTCCCATCACCCGCATGGCCGCTGCGGCCGAGGCCTTTGGTCGGGGCCAAAACCTGCCTTACAAACCGCGGGGCGCTGTCGAGGTGCGGGCGGCCGGCATGGCGTTCTTGGACATGCGTGCGCGCATCGAACGCCAGATCGAGCAGCGCACGCTGATGCTATCAGGCGTCAGCCACGATCTGCGTGGCCCTTTGACGCGGATGAAACTGGGCCTGTCCTTGATGGACCAAACCGACGAGACCGAGGCAATTTTGGGCGATGTCCAAGAGATGCAGCGCTTGGTCGATGCGTTTTTGGCCTTTGCGCGCGGCGATGCGCAAGAAGAAACACTGTCGGTTGATCCGGCCGAATTGCTGGCGCAGGTGGTGGCCAAAACCCAGCGCGGCGGTCAAGTGGTGTCGGTGGGCCCCTGTGCGGGGCAAGGCCAAGTGCGGATGCGGCCGCAAGCCGTGACCCGTGCCCTTGACAATCTGATCGCCAATGCCCTGCGCTATGGCACAAAGGCGCGGCTGTCGTATGCCCTAACCGATCGGTCGCTGCGGCTTGTGGTGGAAGACGACGGCCCCGGCATTCCTGCCGCCCGGCGAGAGGAGGCGCTGCGCCCCTTTGCCCGCCTTGATGCGGCGCGCGACCCCAACCTTGGCGGGGGTGTGGGGCTGGGCCTTTCAATTGCAGCGGATATTGCGCGCTCGCATGGCGGGGTGCTGCGCTTGGGGCAAAGTGGGGATTTGGGCGGGTTAATGGCGGAGCTGATCGTGGCGCGCTAGCCTTGCAGCACGGCAGATCGGCTGATAAGGGGAATTCTGATGAAAACGATAGGGAATTGACCTTGCCCACGCCCGGTTCAGATGCTGCACGACTGGTGGTGCAATCGCTCTCGCGGTCTTACGGTGGGCAAAAGGTGGTGTCTGACTTGTCTTTGGTCATCGAAGCGGGCCAGGTGACCTGCTTGCTTGGCCCTTCGGGATGCGGCAAATCCACCACTTTGCGGATGATCGCCGGGGTCGAAAAGCCAGACGCGGGCCGCATCCTTATCGACGGTGTCGAGGTCTTTGGCCCTACCACTGCTCTCCCGCCCGAAGCGCGCGGCGTGGGCCTGATGTTTCAAGATTTTGCCCTTTTCCCGCATCTGACGGTGGCGGGCAACGTGGCTTTTGGCTTGCGGCGCGATGTGCCACAGCGTGCGGCGCGGGTGGACGGCTTGCTGGAAAAGGTCAATCTGACAGGCTTTGGCAATAAGCACCCCCATCAACTGTCCGGCGGTGAGCAACAGCGCGTGGCGCTTGCCCGCGCCTTGGCCCCGCGCCCGCGGGTCATGCTGATGGATGAGCCCTTCTCTGGCCTTGACAACCGCCTGCGAGACGGTATCCGCGATGCCACGCTGGACCTGTTGAAAGAAGAGGGCGCAGCCGTTCTACTGGTGACGCATGAACCCAACGAGGCCATGCGTATGGCCGATGAAATAGCCCTGATGCGTGCTGGTTTGATCGTGCAAAAAGGCGCGCCCTATAATCTGTACAACGCGCCGATAGACCGTGCCGCGGCGGCGTTTTTCAGCGATGTCAACGTCATCTGCGGCTCGTCGCGCGGGGCGCTGACCCAAACGCCGTTTGGCGCCTTTTTGACGCCGGGCCATGCTGATGGCACGGATGTGCATATCGTGATCCGTCCGCAGCACCTGAAGATCGATTTCGACCGCGCTGGTCGTGGCCCAAACCCAACGCCCCAAGACGGCACAGCCGCGCGCGGCACTGTCACGCGTGCGCGGTTTTTGGGCCACGAAAGCCTTGTCGAATTCAAGATGGATTTTGACAACTCGCCCCTGACTGCCGCTGTGCCCGGGGTGTTTTTGCCCAAAGTGGGCACGGCGCTTTGGCTCATGATCCGCCGCGATCGCTGCTTTGTTTTTGCTGGCTAAATCGCCCCGATTTGCCAGTTCACACGTGCTTAAATTTCCAAATGCGCTGCTTGCCCTGCGCCTTGCGCTTGCCATTTGCGATAGTCCGTCAGCCGTTTGCCGGCTTCGCGTGGGAAAGCTTCGCCGCGCGGCACGATATCAAGCAAGCGGTCCATCCCAAAGGCTGCAAAGCCTGTTTTGGTGTCGCACCACGCGGCCAATACCCAAGTTTGCCCCGTCAGCGCCAAGGCAAGTGGCCGGATGTCACGCTGGGTCAATTGCCCCGCTCCGTCCAGCACGGCGATGGTTAATCGTTCGCTTTGCCTTATGGCCTTGCGCAGCATGGGCAGATGCGGGCTGGCACGGTGCGCAGGGGTTGGCGATGGGGTGAATAAGTCTTCGCCCAAGCCTGAACCGCCCAAGCCTGGCTCGCGCGGGGCTGGGGCCACGGTGGCGATCTTGCCGGCCAAACTTCGGGCTGCGGCGGCAAGGTTGGGGTCGGCCCCTTCGGCCACCAAACGCACGCCCAAGCGCAGGGCGATCAATTCTGTCGGTTGCAGCATCATGGGTGGCAAGGTGATGGGCTGGCGCAGAATATAGCCAACGCCCCGCTCCCCCTCTACCGGCATGCCCGACGCCGAAAGCGTAGCCATATCCCGCCAGATCGACCGCACCGAAACGCCCAAATCGCGCGCCATATCTGACGCGCGGTGCAAACGCCCATCGCGCAGGATCTGGATCAGGTCGAACAGACGAATGGATCGCGACATGGGGCAAACTTTCTGCAACTGTGGGTCTTACTGACATAAATATGGCAGTAAGCCCGCCAAATTCCAACCCAAATCCCTCCTTTAGCCAAACTGTGCCTTGCAGGTTGCGACCGATTGGCCTTTGCTTTTTGCCAGCACTGCCGCACCGTGCGGCGTAATGGAGGACTTCTCATGCACGCTCCCGGACCCCTTGGTCTTCTTTTGATTGCCGTTGTTGTTCTTGTCTTGTTTGGCAAGGGCAAAGTTTCTTCCCTGATGGGCGAAGTTGGCAAAGGTATCACTGCCTTCAAAAAAGGCATGGATGACAACAAGGCCGCTGCCACGGCTGAACCGGCTGCCGAAGAGACCCCCGCCGTTGCCCGCGATGTAACCCCGGCCAACGACAAGCAAGCCTGATCCAGTAATGTTTGACTTCAACTGGCCCGAACTGCTGATCATCGCCACGGTGGCCCTTATTGTCATCGGGCCAGAGGACTTGCCGCAGATGTTTCGCCAATTGGGGCGGTTTACCAACAAACTGCGCCAAATGAGCCGCGAGTTTTCGCGCGCGATGGAACAGGCGGCCAAAGATACAGGCGTGAAAGATGTCGTCAAGGACCTGAAGGCAAGCACGTCGTCCAGCGCCTTGGGCTTGGATTCGATGAAAAGTGCGGTGGATCGGTTCGAAAAGTGGGATCCTTTGAAGAACGCAGCCAAACCAAGCGTGCCCATGCCGGCCCGTACCCTTGTGCCCCCGCCCATGCCGGCCACGCCGCCCAAGGCTGTTGCAAGCGCCACCCCTTCAAGCGACGCGGTGGATGACGCAGCCGAAGCGGCCGATGATATGGCCGAACACGCCGCAGCGCCCGCCCCCTCAGCGCCCACCCACGGCCCGGCGACGCAGGCGCTTTATGACAAGCAGTCCTTGCGCGCGCAGGTTCTCAAAGAGCAGACCGAAAAGCTTAAAGCGATAGAGGCTGGCACCTACACGCCCGCCCCACCGCCCGAAGCCGCCAAGACCGCGCCAAAAAAGCGTGCAGTCAAGGCAGCGGTCAAAGCAACCGTGCCCGCCACGGCGTTGATCGCTGACACACGCGCTGCCCCCGTCAAACCGCGCAAGACACCGCGCAAACTCAAAGGCGATGAAACGGTATGAGCAACACCGAAAATCTAGACGGTTCGGCTGCGCCGCTTCTGGAACACCTCAAAGAATTGCGCAACCGGATCATGATTTCGATTGGCGCTTTTGTGGTGACGTTCATCATCGCCTTCCTGATTGTGGGACATATCTGGGCCTTCCTATCGGCCCCCATCTGCGCCGTTCTTGCCGAGCGCGGGCAAGAGTGCCAGTTGCAGACCTTGGGGCCGCAGGACAGCTTTTTTGTCGCGATGAAAATTTCGATGTGGGGCGGCTTTGTTCTAGCCTTTCCCGTCATCACCTTCCAGCTGTGGCGCTTTGTAGCACCCGGACTGTATCGCAACGAAAAAGCGGCGTTCTTGCCATTTTTGATTGCATCGCCTGTGATGTTCTTTCTGGGCGGGGCTTTGGCCTATCTGGTGGTGATCCCGCAAGCGTTCCGGTTTTTCTTGTCGTTCCAAGATTCACTGTCCTCTGCGATGAAAACGGGCTCGGCTTTGGGAAGTTTGCCCAAGGGGCTGGTGTTCCAAGGGTCGATCGATCGGTTCTATTCCTTGACCATGCAGTTCTTGATGGCCTTTGGTCTTTGTTTTCAAATGCCCGTGCTTTTGACCTTGATGGGCAAAGCGGGCATGATCGGGTCCAAGGGCCTTAAAGCCACGCGCAAATATGCCATTGTTGGCATTTTGATCTTGTCGTCGATGATAGCCCCTCCTGATGTCACTTCGATGGCGGTGCTCTTTGCGGTGATCTACCCGCTTTATGAAGTGTCGATATGGATCATCGTTTACTTTGAAAAGCAGGCCGAAAAGAAGGCCAAGCTGGATGGCACTTGGGAAGAGCCTGACGCGGAATGACCGACCTAAACCGTATTGCCGCGGCGCTGGAACGTCTGGCGCCGCAGCCCCTGCCGCCGCCTAATTTCGCGGCGGCTGAGGCGTTTGTGTGGCACACTTCGCCCGACAGGCTTGATCCTGTGGCCAAAGTCTCGCGCGTTGATGTCGCCCTGCTTTTGGGCATCGACCGATCGCGCGATACGCTGATGCAAAACACCCGCCACTTCGCACGGGGCCTGCCTGCCAACAACGCACTTTTGTGGGGTGCGCGGGGGATGGGAAAATCCTCGCTGGTCAAGGCCATCCATGCGGCCGTTAGGGCTGAAGGCCATGATCTGAAGATCGTCGAACTCAGCCGCGAAGATCTTCCCTCGGTTCAGCGCTTGTTGGCGCATCTGCGCGCCGCTCCCTGCCGCTTTATCCTGTTTTGTGATGATCTGTCCTTTGCCAGCGACGATCAGCATTACAAATCCCTCAAAGCCGTGCTCGATGGCGGCATTGAAGGTCGGCCTGACAACGTGCTTTTCTATGCCACGTCCAACCGCCGCCACCTGATGCCGCGTGAGATGATCGACAACGAACGCGCCTCGGCCATCACGCCGGGCGAGGCGGTGGAAGAGAAAGTCTCCCTCTCTGACCGATTTGGCCTTTGGCTGGGGTTTCATCCCTGCAGCCAAGACGATTACTTGGCCATGATCCGCGCCTATTGTGCAGCACATGGTGTGGTGATCGGCGAGGACAGGCTTTGGGCCGAAGCCATCGAATGGCAAGCCACGCGCGGCTCACGCTCGGGCCGCGTGGCGTGGCAGTTCTTTTGCGATTTAGCGGCGCGCGAGGGCGTGGCGCTTTAACCTCTCCGCCCCCCGTTTCATACTTGCCCAAATATCCAACGGGTGGTCCGGAGGGTGTGAAACCCTCCGGGATCATAGGGTGCTGCCGCGCACCTTAAGGCCGCGCTGGGCATTTATTGCAGATAGCTCAGCGGGTCGACCGATACTTGGCCCTTGCGGATTTCAAAGTGCAGTTGCGCAGGGCTGCCATCTTTGACAGTGCCGATGGTTTGGCCGCGTTTGACGGGTGCGCCTTTTTCCACTGTCGCAGAATCAAGACCTGCATAAACTGTCAAAAGCCCATCTGCATGGCGCAAGATCACGATGAGCGCGCCTGTCTTGGCGTCGTGGGTGATGACAGCCACCGTCCCTTCGGCTGCGGCATGAACGGCAGTGCCCGCGGGAGCGGCAATGTCGATGCCTTGGCTGGTCTTGCCATCCCAGGCGCGCAGGATTTTGCCCTCTACCGGCATGCTCATCGCCGCGGCGGAGGCTGCGGTGCGCTCGCTGCCCAGATCTGGGGCGGGGGTGGGTTCTTTGGCGGCCTCTGCTGCGGGGACGGTGGTCTCTTCGGGCAGCGGTTCTTTGGACGAGGGTGGGTTGGGCGTGGGCGTGCCTTCACCGGGGGCGGTCGCATCGTCCACCTGCGAGGCGGCAGGTAAGCGCGATATGTCAGCGGGTGTGGGAATGATCAAGAACTGCCCCTCGCGGACAGTCAACTCTGGCCCCAATCCGTTCCAGTCTGCCAAGGCCTTTGCCGAGATGTTAAAGCTGCGCGCGATGGTAAAGGCCGTTTCCCCGCGTTTGACCTGATAGCGCACCGGTTCGGGGCCCGAACCTTGGGTGGCAAAGGGCAGGGCACCGGTTTTTGTTGAAGAACCTTCGCCAATTGTGGCCCCGGTTTGGGCGCCAGACGTATCGGCGCGGTCCAGCGCTGTGGTGGCGATTGCCGCCACATCAATGCCGCCCGTGGCCATGGTGGCCCCCGCCATCCCCCCGTCCGAGGCAACGCGCACCGGCAAGGCCAAAACCTCGCCTTGACGCAAGCTGTCGTCAGGCGACAGGGCATTGTAGCCGGCCAATTGATCCGCCGGAATGCCCAACCGCGCCGCAACCGAACTGACGGTATCGCCGCGCCGCGCCACCACGACCTGATAGCCCGGATAAGAGATGACACCCTGTGCATCCGCCGTGGGGCGCGCGCCCGTTGCACGTTCGACCGCGCCCGAGGTGGCCCCGCCATTGTTGCGCAGGTCCCAGTCCAGCGACTTGGTTTCCATACAGGCTGACAAAAGCAATGCCGCCAGAACAGACAGCGTGAAGCCTGACTTGGCTTTGCGAAAGTCCCTCATTTGGTCCATGTTCATCCCCACTCGATCTACCCCATGTGCCGTGCCCGTTGATCCGGGCCTATGGTCACCCTGCTCCAAGCCCTTCGACCAGCGGCACAAAGCGCACCGGTCGCAATTCTTCATAGTCGTAGCCGCTGGCCAATCTTGTGACCTTGATCAGAGTTTGAAGCGTATCTGATTGGCCCACGGGAACCACCATGATACCCCCAATCTTCAATTGCGCCAAGAGCGGCCCGGGCGGGTCCTCGGCGGCGGCTGTCACAAGGATGCGATCAAACGGGGCCTGGTCAGGCAATCCAAAGCTGCCATCGGCAGTAAAGGCCGTAATATTGACCAAAGACATGGCCAAAAAGACAGAACTTGCCTCTTCCACCAAGGCGCGGTGGCGATCAATCGTATAAACCCTGCGGCAAAGCAGGCTCAGGATCGCGGCCTGATAGCCTGACCCCGTTCCCACCTCTAGCACCTTGTCGCGCGGTTGGGGGTTTAACGCTTGGGTCATCTGCCCCACAACAGAGGGTTGTGAGATCGTCTGGCCACACGAAATCGGCAGGGGCATATCTTCATAAGCGCGGCTGGCAAAAACGCCGCGCACAAAGGCGCCGCGGTCGACCCGCTCCATCGCGGCCAGCACGCGGGCATCTGTGACGCCCAAGCTGCGCAATCTCAAGATCAGCTGCATCTGCCGTTCTGCCGCCGGATCAGGAAGGGGCAGGGTGCCATCACTCATGCCAAGGCAGCGCTAAGTTCGCCCAAGCGGTCATGGGCGGTCAAATCTGCGCGCAGGGGCGTGACAGAGATATAGCCTTCCACATTGGCCGTGACATCCGAACCGGGCAGCGTGGCGCGGCCCTGCTCGCCGCCCTTGATCCACAAAAACTGCCGACCCGAGGGGGAAAGATGCGGTTCCAGTGAAAAGGCGGTGTAGCGGCGAAAGCCTTGGGTAGCGACCTTTGTGCCTTTGACGCCGGCCGCAGGCACGGGGGGGAAGTTCACGTTGTAAAACAGCCGGTAATCAGCCTCGTCCCACAGGCCCTTGTCTAACAGGCGCTGGATCAACCCTGCGCCGTGGATCACCGCCGCCTCGTAAGGGTCGTCAATCTTGGCATTCTGCGGGCCAAAGAACTGCGACAAAGCGATTGATTTAACCCCTTGCAGGGCTGCTTCCATCGCCGCCCCGATGGTGCCCGAATACAGCACATTCTCGCCCGCATTATTGCCGCGGTTCACCCCTGACAGGACCAGATCAGGCTTATTGTCTTTCATCACATGATACAGCCCCGCCAGCACGCAATCAGCCGGAGAACCCTCTGCCGCAAAGCGGCGCGGGCCCAGTTGGGCGATCATGGTGGGATGGGTGTAGCTGATGCAATGGCCTACGCCAGATTGTTCAAAGGCCGGGGCCACCACCCAAACCTCGCCCTTGGGGCCAGCCAAAGTGTGGGCGATCTGCTCCAGAACGGCTAGGCCCGGCGCGTTGATGCCGTCGTCATTGGTGATGAGAATGCGCATGAAAACCTCTTTGATCCTTGATAGACGAGGGGGGGCCTAAGGGCAAGCAGGCCCCGATCACGGGTCATCCGCTTTGACATCGCGCAAGGCTAGAGTATAGCGAGGTTTTCGTCCCCCCGCTGGACCTTGCCCATGATGCTTGTCGCCTCTTCCAAGTTCTCGGCGCACCGCCTGTCGGTGGCGCCTATGATGGATTGGACGGATCGACACTGCCGCGTCTTTCATCGCCACATGACGCGCCGCGCGATGCTGTATACCGAGATGGTGACCGCAGCTGCCATCTTGCACGGCGATGCGGCGCGGTTGTTGGGGTTTGCCGCCATGGAACATCCCGTGGCGCTTCAACTTGGCGGGTCCGATCCGGCGGAACTGGCGGCTGCGGTGCGGGTGGCTTTGCCTTATGGCTATGACGAGATCAACCTGAACTGCGGCTGCCCGTCTGACCGTGTGCAATCAGGCTGCTTTGGCGCGGTGTTGATGGAACGTCCCGCCCTTGTGGCCGCGTGTGTGGCGGCCATGCAGGCCGAAAGCCCTGTGCCCGTAACGGTCAAATGCCGCATCGGGGTGGATGACCAGACCCCCGCCGAGATATTGCCGCGCTTTTTGGAAACGCTTGCCACAGCAGGTGTGCGCCATGTCATTATCCATGCCCGCAAAGCGTGGTTGCAGGGCCTGTCCCCAAAAGAAAACCGCGAGATTCCGCCGTTGGATTACCCCTTGGTTCTGGCGATGAAACAGCGCTTTCCCGATCTGACCCTTTGCCTGAACGGCGGGATTTCGACCTTAGCCCAAGTGCAGGATATGCTGGCTCAAGGGATAGACGGGGTGATGGTGGGGCGCGCGGCCTATCATGACCCTGCCGCCGTCTTGATCGGGGCTGACAGGCTGTGGGGCGAGGATTTTGCACCTGATCCCCATCAGGTGGTGGCCGATATGCTGCCCTATATCGGCGACCATATCGCCCAAGGCGGGCGGCTGCACCAGATCACGCGGCATATGCTGGGCCTGTTCACCGGCCGCCCCGGTGCGCGCGGTTGGCGGCGGATACTCTCCGAAGGGGCCAACCGCCCCGGCGCGGGTACTGATTTGTTGCTACACGCGCTAGACCAAGTGCAAGCCGCCCCCCGCTCGGCCGCTTAGGCGTTGCGCGGCACCAGCAACGTCAAGACCAGCGTCACGGTGGCGGCAAAGGCGATGCCTGCGATCATCGGCGTGGCACTGGCCCCCAGCCATGGCCCCAAAGCCACAACCATCGCCCCGCCTGCCAGCATCTGCAAGGTGCCCCCCAAAGACGAGGCCAGCCCCGCCTTATCGCCCTGATCATCCAGTGCCATGACCATGGTCGCGGGCACAATCAGCCCCAAAAATGCATTGGCCAGCGCCAAACCGGCCATGCAGACCCATAGGTTCACCATCCCAAGCAGCGCCAAGCCCAAAAGCCCCACGGCTGCTAAGGCAAACCCCGCACTCGCCCAGATCAGCACTGGCATATTGCCAAAGCGCACGGTCGCGCGGCTGGCCCCTTGGCTGGCCCCGATAAAGGCCATGGCATTGACCGCAAAGGCGATGGAAAACTGCGTGGAGCTTAGGCCAAAGCCTTGCTGGTAGACATAAGAGGCCGAAGCCAGAAAGATAAAAAAGCTGCCAAAGCCAAAGGCACCTACAAAGGTCAGAAGCATGAAGGTTTTATCCACCAACAACGCGCCGCAGCCTTTGAGCAAAAACCCCATCTTGAAGGGTCGGCGGTTGTCTTTGGACAAAGTCTCGGGCTGGGCCAATGCCAACAGCGCCAAGCTGACCATCGAGGCGATCAGCAAGGCCCCAAAAATCCCCCTCCAGCCGGTGATGACCAAAAGAGCTGATCCCACCAAAGGCGCCAACATGGGCGACACGGAAAAGGTCAGCATGATTTTTGACATCATCCGCGTGGCCTCAGCCCCGGTCATCATGTCGCGCACAATGGCGCGAGGCACAACACCCAAGGCGGCACCGCCCAGCCCCTGCACAAAGCGCCCCACAATCAGCCCTGTGGGCGACGCAGCCGTCATGCACAAGATCGTGCCCAAAACAAACATCGCAATCCCCGCATAAAGCGGCAGCTTGCGCCCCGATTGATCGGCCCAAGGCCCGTAAAACATCTGCGCAATCCCGAACGCGGCGAAATAGGCCGTGATCGTGCTTTGCATCACCATGGGCGAGGCCCCGAGCGCGCCGCCAATCACCGGCATCGCTGGCAGGTACATATCAATGGCAAAAGGGCCAAGGCAGGACAAAAGCCCCAAAATCAACGCGGGGCGGGCCAAAGAGCCAGACATGGGAAACCTTTCAAGAACATGGGCGCAGAGCTATCCCCGTGCAGGGCCAAGGGCAAGCCCGCCTCTGGCGCTGCAAAGGCTTCACGGCTAGGTTAGCACCAAACGCTGTGAGGTGATGATGGATTATGCAACTTTCCTGCCCATGCTGGCGCTTTTGCTGGCGATTGGCGCGGCCACGGGGGTCATTGCGGGCCTGCTGGGGGTGGGGGGGGGTATCGTTCTGGTGCCGGCCTTTTTTTATCTGTTCGGGCAGTCGGGCTTTGCTTCTGATCATTTGATGCAGGTTTGCATTGGCACGTCGGCTGCGACCATCGTCGTCACCTCGGTGCGCTCGGTTTTGTTGCACCATAAAAAGGGCGCGGTGGATTGGGGGATCTTGACTTCATGGGCGCCGTTCTTGGTGTTGGGGTCGGTGGTCGGGGTTGGGGCGGCCTATTATCTGTCGACCACGGCGCTGAAGGCGATTTTCGGCTTTTTGGCCATGACGGCGGGGCTTTACATGGCCTTCGGCCGCAGCGATTGGCGGTTGGGCGCACAGATGCCAAGCCAACCGCTGCGCGGGGTTGAGGCGACGGTGCTGGCGTTTTTCTCGACCCTGATGGGGATTGGCGGGGGTACCTTTGGCGTGCCGTTGATGACGCTGTATGGCCTGCCCATTCACCGTGCCGTTGCCACGGCCTCGGGCTTTGGCGTGCTGATTTCGGTGCCATCCTTGATCGGGTTTTTGTTTTTGCAAGTGCCTGATGCCCCGCCCTTTTCGCTGGGGGCTGTCAGCTTGCCCGCCTTTGCCGTCATCATCCCCATGACCCTGCTGACCACGCCCTACGGGGTGCGTCTGGCCCATGCGATGGACCCCAAACCGCTTAAACGCGCCTTTGCGATTTTCATCACGGTCGTCGGGGCCAATATGCTGCGGAAAGCCTTGGGATGGTAACGGGCTGGCAAATTCTGGGCCCCACCGCGGAGATCAAGGCTTGGGCCGATGCCGCTTTGCCCGTGGCAAAGGCGGCGCTGGCGGCATCACGCGATCCGCTGCGCTGTGGGGGCACTTGGGCGGTGGGGTTGGATTTGCTGCCCAATGATGCAGCGGGCAGGGTTGGGGGGGTGGATTTGCCTTGGGGCGATCTGGGGCTGGCCCCTGAACCTTTGCACAAAGCGCAACTGTCGACCATTCATGCAGGCTATCCGCAGCCCTCGACCGAGGAAAGTGCCTCGGCCTATGCCTTTCGTCTTAACCGCGATGCAGCGCATCTGGACGGGCTTTTGCCGATAGGGCCAGAACGTCACCGCATGGTCAAAGAACCCCATGCGTGGATTTTGGGCCTGCCGCTGAATGTTTCAGACGCCGCCCCATTGGTGGTGTGGGAAGGCAGCCACCTGATCTTGCAAGCCGCCCTACACAAGGCGCTGTCGCCGCACCCACCCGAAACTTGGGGCGATGTGGATGTGACGCAAGCCTATGCCGATGCCCGCCGTCGCATTTTTGACACCTGCCCGCGTATCGAACTGCCCACGCGCCCCGGTTCTGCGACCCTGCTGCACCGCCTAACCCTGCACGGCGTGGCCCCTTGGGTTGCATCAGCCAAAGCCCCGCCCGAAGGCCGCATCATCGCCTATTTCCGGCCAGTGATGTCGTCGGTGCAAGACTGGCTGACCCAGCCCTAACGGCTAAGCACCATCTGGTCGCCCGAAATAGTGATTTTAAACTGGTTCAGATAGGCCATCCCCAAAAGAGACCCATCCATCTCGCCCTCGTTGACGGATGCACCAAGGCTCGCGTCGCGAAACGGCCCAAAGCGCACATCCGACAAATCAACCCGCGCCGTGCGTACCGGGCCATTGGCGGTAAAGGCTTGGCCTAGATACAGCAACGATGCCGGATCAATCCCTAGTTTGCGCGCATCGCGCCGCGTCAGCACCACGTCTGATGCGCCGGTATCGACCATGAATGAAATCTCTTGGCCCTGAATTTGAATCTGGGCGTAGTAATGGCCATCAGCGGCGCGGGGCAGGGTAACTTGGGCCGCGTCTGCCTGCTGGCTGGGGCGTAGGCCCCTTGTGATATCGCCCCACAGACCATAAACCGCCATCAGCCCCAGCAGGATCATCCCCCAAGCAAGCATCATCTTCACCGTGCGCCCCAGACCTTTGCGCATTTCCACAATGGCCCAACCTGCCAAAGTGGCCAAAAGCACGCCCATATAGACAAGGCGCATAACAGTATCATCGGGCATCAGGGGGCCTTTCGGGCAAACAACCCATCCTAGCTAAGTGGCACAGGCCAAAGCTTCAAGCCGCTGATGCGGCCTCTAGCTTTTCGGTGGCGGAAAGCCACATGGCTTCGGCGCGGTCCAAAGCTTCCATCACTTCGGAATACTTGCGGTTCCAGGTTTCCAACTCACCAATCCGGGCAGCTTCGTAAAGCGCGGGATCGGCTAGCTTTTTGGCCAGCTTGTCACGCATATCGTTGATCTTTTCCAAACGCTCTTCGCATTTGCGCACCTCGGCGCGCAGCACAAGCACCTCGTCGCGCGACAGCTTTTTGGGCTTGTCGACGGGTTTGGCGGCGGGCTTTGCCACCTCGTCACCGGCCAAAAGCTGGCGGCGGTAGGCTTCAAGGTCGTCGGTATAGGGGATCACAGCGCCGTTCTTGACCAGCCAAAGCCGGTCGGCGACCAGACCCAACAGGTGCATATCATGGCTGACCAGAACGACAGCGCCTTTGTACTGGGTTAAGGCTTCCACCAAAGCCTCGCGGCTTTCGATATCAAGGTGGTTGGTCGGTTCGTCGAGGATCAGCAGATGGGGCGCTTCGATTGTGGCTAAAAGCAACGACAACCGCGCCTTTTGTCCGCCTGACAGGCGGCCTACGGCGGTTTCGGCCTGATCGGGGCCAAGGCCAAAGCCCGCCAGACGTGCGCGCAGGCGGGCTTGTTGTTCCAGCGGTTTGACGGCTTGGATATGCTGCAAAGGTGTTTCGTCGATGTGCAACTCGTCGACCTGATGCTGGGCGAAATAGCCGATGCGCAGCTTGGACGATCGGGTGATCTTGCCATCTTGGGCGGTAAGCTTGCCCGCCAACAGCTTGGAAAGGGTCGATTTGCCCTGACCGTTGCGGCCCAAAAGGGCGATGCGGTCGTCTTGGTCGATGCGCAGGTTCAGCTTTTTAAGGATCGGCGGTCCGCCGTAGCCCACAGCGCAGCCATCCATATTGATGATCGGCGGGGCCAATTCTTCGGGTTCGGGGAAGGTAAAGACCACGGCCTTCGCCTCTTCGGGCGGGGTGATCAAGGTCATTTTTTCCAGCATCTTGACGCGTGACTGGGCTTGCACGGCCTTGGAGGCCTTGGCTTTGAAGCGGTCAACAAAGCTTTGCAGATGGGCGCGGCGGGCGTCTTGTTTTTTGGCCTCTGCCGCCTGATTGGCACGGCGTTCGGCCAGTTGGCGGGCGAACTGGTCGTAAGGACCGTTCCACAGCGTCAGCTTTTTTTGATCAAGGTGCAAAATCGCCCCTACGGCGCGGTTCAACAAACCACGGTCGTGGCTGATGATGATGACGGTGTGGGGGTATTTTTGCAGGTAGCTTTCCAGCCACAAAGCGCCTTCAAGATCCAGATAGTTGGTGGGCTCGTCCAGCAGCAGATAGTCAGGCTGGGCAAAGAGCACGCCTGCCAAAGCCACCCGCATCCGCCAGCCGCCGGAAAAATCCGAACAGGGGCGGCGCTGGGCTTCGGGTTCAAAGCCCAAACCGCGCAAGATGGATGCGGCGCGGGCCTCGGCACTCCACGCGTCAATGTCGTTCAGCCGGGCTTGGATGTCACCGATGCGGTGGGCATCGGTGGCAGTCTCGGCCTCGGCCAGAAGGGATGCGCGTTCGGTGTCTGCGGACAGAACTGTGTCAATCAAGGACACATCCGAGCCGGGCACCTCTTGCGCCACCCCGCCAATCCGCGCGCGGTTGGGCAGGGCGATGCTGCCGCCTTCCAGCGCCAATTCGCCCTTGATGATGCGGAAAAGCGTGGTTTTGCCCGCGCCGTTGCGCCCGACAATGCCCACTTTATGGCCTGTAGGAATGGTGGCAGAGGCGCCTTCAAACAGCGGGCGGCCTTCGACGGAATAGGTGATGTTTTCGATCTTTAACATGGCCATGGCCTTGCCCCACCTTTGGCCTGCGGTCAAGCGCGGAACACTGGCGCACCTCTTGCCAGTGTCGGGCAAAAGCGGGGGTTTCACACCCCCGCACCCCCGTGGGATATTTGGGCACATATGAAAGGGGAAAGCCTGCCATTTCGCCTTGGCACAAATACTCTCGGGGCGGCGGGGCAGACGGCCCGCGCTTTGGAGAGGGGCTGCCAGATTGATGCTTTTCAAGACACCTGCCCCATGCTATCCGCCGCGCTTGTGAAGCGGCCCGTTTTTCTGGCTGCGCGTCAAGACATCTGGAGTCATACATGGCCACCGAACGCACCCTTTCGATCATCAAGCCCGACGCCACCAAGCGCAATTTGACTGGCAAAATCGTTGCCAAGTTTGAAGATGCGGGTCTGCGGGTTGTCGCCTCAAAGCGCATCCATCTGTCGGCGGCGACCGCTGGCGAATTTTACGCCGAACACAAAGAGCGTGGCTTTTATGGCGAGTTGGTGGCCTATATGGCGTCTGAACCGGTCGTTGTTCAGGTGCTGGAAGGCGAAAGCGCCATAGCCAAGAACCGCGAAGTGATGGGGGCCACAGATCCGGCCGCTGCCGCGGATGGCACGATCCGCAAAGAGTTCGCGCTGTCCAAGGGTGAGAATTCGGTGCACGGATCGGATTCGCCTGCGGCGGCCGCGCGCGAAATCGCGTTCTTCTTCTCGGGGCTTGAGCTGGTCGGCTGATCCATAGGCCAAGCTTCATTTGGCCCGCAGCCTGCAAGGGATGCGGGCTTTTTCATGGCTAAGGCTGCTTTGGTAGAGCGATCACACCAAAGTAGTTCAACGCCGCCTCAAGCGCGCTGCGCCCAGAGGCGTTGCATTCGGCCTTAAGCGCATCAAACTTGGCCCGCAGCGCCTTTTTCTCTTCCCCTTTGCAGTCGTTCCAAGGCCGGTCCTGCAAGGCCATGACAAGCACATAATAGCCGATGAAATGGGCCGGCAATCCAGACAGTAGCCATGCACGATAAGCGGCATCCGGGCCCAGTGCGCGCAACTCTTCGGCACTGGTTATGCCCGCTTTGGCAAACTGCGCCTCGGTTGCGGGGCCAAGATTGCGAATCGTAGAGATGGCAGACATGGGGCCCCTGTTTTGACGCAACTGTGGCGAATACCGATACCCCAAGATGAAGCTTTTGCCTAGATTCAGCCAAAATTGCCCGTGAAGCGCGCTGGGGTGGGGCAATTTCGGCGCCGCGACGCGCAAGCGATTGACCCTGCCGAACGACAGGCCTGACCGCATGCGACCTTCCAAGTCTGAGCAGAAAAACCGCCATTTTTCAATCTTGAAAGCGCCCTTGGTCCAATCTTTTTGAATGCAAATTTTATGAATGAAATGAAACTTATATAGAATTTTAGGTAAAAATGTTTGCGGTAACAGAAAAACCGCTGTTTGAGGGGCAAAAGCCCGCTTTGCCCACCCTGCGCGCCTTGACCCTAGCGCTCAGACGGGTAGGCTTATGGCCTGACCCAGCCCAGCCGATGGACATAAATTTGAACGATCTTAGTCTTACTTCGAACGGCCTGCGGGCTGATGTGCTGCGGCACTTGACCTCGACCATTGGCAAAGATGTGCCCAATGCGACTGTGTTTGATTGGCGAATGGCTTTGTCCTTTGCAATCCGCGAACGCATTGTCGGGCCATGGTTCGCTGCGACACGCAGAACGTGGGGCGAAGATCGCAAGCGGGTTTACTATCTGTCGATGGAGTTTCTGATCGGCCGCTTGCTGGAAGATGCCTGCGTCAATCTAGGCCTGCGCGAAATTGCGATCGAGGTGATGGAGGGCTTTGGCCAAGACTTCCGTGCCTTGGTAGAGGACGAGCCCGATGCCGCACTTGGCAATGGCGGATTGGGCCGGTTGGCGGCGTGTTTCATGGAATCGATGGCCACCGTCGGTTGCCCTGCCTATGGCTATGGCATTCGCTATGAATATGGCCTGTTTCGCCAAAGCTTTGTCGGCGGTGAACAGCGCGAAGAGCCCGATGATTGGCTGACCCACACAAACCCTTGGCAGTTTGACCGCCCTGAAAGCGCCTATACGATCCCGTTTAAGGGCAGCGTCGAACTTCGCGACGGCCGCGAAGTCTGGGTTCCCGCAGAGACAGTCTTGGCTTCGGCTCATGATACTCCAGTGGTGGGGTGGGGTTGCACATGGGCCAATACGCTGCGCCTTTGGTCTGCATTGCCCACCAAACAATTTGACTTGGAACGCTTTAACCGGGGCGACTTTGCCGCCGCGGCCGAGCCTGAGGCGCTGGCGCGTACGCTGTCACGGGTTCTTTACCCCGATGATACGACCTATCAGGGCAAGGAACTGCGCCTAAAACAAGAATTCTTCATGACCTCTGCCGCGTTGCAAGATATTCTGCGGCGCTATTTGGCCAAGCATTTCGACCTGAAAGCATTACCGAATTTTGTGGCCATTCAGATGAATGACACCCACCCCGCCATTGCCGGACCGGAATTGGTGCGCCTTTTGGTGGATCAACACCACATGGACTTTGACGATGCCGTGGGCGTTGCGCAAAACTGTCTGGGGTATACCAACCACACGTTATTACCCGAAGCGCTTGAGCGGTGGGCCACCTATACCTTTGGCAATGTGCTGCCGCGCCATATGCAGATTGTTGAACGGATTGATGCGTGGCATCGCAGGGCCTATCCGTCACGGCCGCATTATGTGGGCATCGTGAAGCATCATGAGGTGCGAATGGGTGAGTTGGCTTTTGTTATGGCGCATAAGGTGAACGGCGTATCAGCGCTGCATTCGGATTTGGTGAAATCGTCTCTATTTCCGGAATTAAACCTTTTGCACCCGGGTCGAATAATCAATGAAACCAACGGTGTAACACCGCGCCGTTGGTTAAAAATGTGCAACCAGCCATTGTCAGGGTTGATTACACAAACAATTGGTCAGGGTTGGGAGAGCGACCTTGAACGCTTAAAAGAGCTAGAGCCTGCGATAGAAACGGCCACGTTTCGCGCAGACTTCAGCAGTGCAAAACGGGCCAATAAGGTGGCTTTGGCCCGTTGGATCAAGGCGCAATGTGGCATTACGCTCAATCCTGACGCTTTGTTTGATGTGCAAATCAAGCGCATCCATGAATACAAGCGTCAGCTTTTGAATATCTTGCAAACGGTTGCGCATTGGAACCGATTGCGCGAAAATCCGGGGATCACGCATGTGCCACGGGTTAAGATTTTCGGGGGAAAATCTGCGCCAGGCTATGCGGTGGCGAAGGAAATCATTCATTTTATCAATGATGTGGCCGCCAAAATTAACGCAGATCCCGTGACCGGCGATTTGCTAAAAGTTGTCTTTCCGCCGAATTATAACGTGTCGATGGCCGAGGTTCTGATACCGGCGGCTGATCTGTCTGAGCAAATCTCGACTGCGGGCAAAGAGGCGTCAGGCACGGGTAACATGAAGTTCATGATGAACGGTGCGCCCACAATTGGCACGCTAGATGGCGCGAATGTTGAAATCCTTAAAGAGGTTGGGGCCGAGAACTTCTTTTTGTTCGGTATGACCACGCAAGAGGCCAATTTGCGCCGCGAAGACCCGGATCACGCACGCCGCGCCATTGAAGCCAGTCCCGCTTTGCAATTGGTTTTGCAGCAGATCGCGGATGGTGTCTTTTCGCCCGGACATGCGGATAGATATCATGGTTTGGTCGATCGGATTTGGAACCACGATTATTTCCTCGTGGCTTCGGATTTTGATGCCTATGATGCAGCCCAAATCAAGGTGGATCATGCCTTTGCTGATAGCGATCGTTGGACAAAAATGGCGGCTTTAAACACCGCAAGGTCAGGCTTCTTTTCTTCGGATCGCACGATACGGAACTACATGCGTGATATTTGGTCGATCCCTTCGGCCTTGTAAGTTCGGATGAACAACAAAGGATGTAAAATGCCTCAGGTTCTTCTCGATCAAGGTGCAGCCTTGGCTATCGCAGAGGGGCGTCATGGTGCACCATTTGATATTCTGGGCCCCCACCTTAAAGGCAAAGATTGGGTGGTGACGGCCTATGTCCCGGGGGCCGTTAAACTGCAACTTTTGGTTGGGGCTAAAAGTTCAGTCCCGTTGGATGCCACACGCGTGCCAGGCGTAGAGGGGTTTTTTCAGGCCGTTTTGCCAAAACTGATGCCATATCGTTGTCGTGCCGCCAATGACCTGACCGAATGGGAGTTTGACGACGCTTATCGTTTTGGTCCTGTTTTGGGCGAAATGGACGAATATCTTTTATCAGAGGGCACGCACTGCAGGATGTGGCAGGTTTTGGGCGCCCATCTGATGACGCATGAAGATAAGGCGGGTGTGCATTTCGCCGTCTGGGCCCCGCATGCGCAACGCGTTTCGGTTGTGGGTGATTTTAACTTGTGGGACGGTCGCCGCCACCCAATGCGCTTGCGCGGGGCAACGGGTGTTTGGGAGATTTTTGTTCCCGATTTGAAAGAGGGCAATAGTTATAAATATGAAATCCGCCTGCACGATGGGGTGGTCTTGCCCCTAAAGGCGGATCCCGTGGGCTTTGGATCAGAACATCCGCCGGCCAATGCCAGTGTGGTGCGCGATATTTCACCCCGCCATTGGGTTGATGATGATTGGATGAATACACGCGAATCCAAGCATAATATCGAGGCGCCGATTTCGATTTATGAAGTGCATCTCGGTTCGTGGAAACGCGCGCCCGGCAATCGCATGCTGTCTTACCTTGAGTTGGCTGATCAATTGGTTGGATATGTCGCCGGCATGGGATTTACCCATATTGAGGTGTTGCCGGTTTCTGAATATCCTTTTGATGGATCGTGGGGGTATCAACCTGTGGGCATGTTTGCCCCGACAATCCGCCATGGGACGCCGCAGGAATTTCGGGCTTTGGTTGAAGCGGCTCATTTAAAGGGCATCGGGATCTTGATTGATTGGGTTCCGGGCCATTTTCCGAGCGATTCTCACGGTTTAGGGTATTTCGACGGCACAGCACTTTATGAACATGAAGATCCCCGACAAGGGTTCCATCCGGATTGGAACACACTTATCTATAATTATGGCCGGATCGAGGTGTCGAATTACTTGATCTCGAATGCGCTTTATTGGTTGGAAGAATACCACGTCGATGGCATGCGGGTGGATGCTGTAGCATCAATGCTGTACCGAGATTTTAGTCGCCCTGATGGCCAGTGGGTCCCCAATAAAGACGGCGGGCGTGAGAATTACGAAGTGATCACCACACTGCAACGCACCAACACGATTTGCTACGGGCAAGTGCCGGGGATTATGACTGTTGCTGAAGAATCCTCGACCTTTCCCGGGGTGACGCGACCGGTCAGTGTCGGTGGATTGGGCTTTGGGTTTAAGTGGAACATGGGGTGGATGAACGACACTCTGTCTTATATGCAAAAAGATCCAGTATTCCGTAAATTCAACCATAACAAGATGACCTTCGCCTCTTCCTATGCTTGGTCGGAAAACTTTGTTCTGCCGATCAGCCATGATGAAGTGGTGCATGGCAAAGGGTCGATGCTGGGTAAAATGCCTGGCGATGCCGAAGAGAAATTTGCCAACCTTAGGGCGTTTTACGGGTTTATGTGGGGACATCCGGGCAAGAAATTGTTGTTCATGGGCCAAGATTTTGCCCAAGGTGCTGAATGGAACCACAACCAAAGCTTGGATTGGCATCAGTTGGATATTCCGGCCCATGCCGGTGTGCAAACCTTGGTCCGCGATTTGAACCGTGTTTTAGCTGACAATCCTGCACTCTACGTCCACGACTCGCGTGGTGAGGGTTTTGAGTGGATTGATGCGAACAACGCCGATATTTCGGTCTTTGCGTGGCTTCGTAAGGGCAAATCCGCGGATCCAATCATTGTGGTTGTCAGCAATATGACGCCGGTCGGACGTCGGATCCGCTTGGGTTTGCCTGCCAATGGGAATTGGACAGAAATTCTCAACACGGACTCGGCCATCTATGGCGGGGGTAATCGTGGCAATATGGGCTTGCTGAACGTCGAGCAAGAGGCGTGCAATGGTATGCCCCAATCTGCCATGGTCACATTGCCGCCACTTTCGACGATCTATTTCCGGCACGACTGACGAAAAAAAGGCGGCAAAGACCGCACATCTCGGGAGGATGACATGCAGCCTAAACCTAACGCGCGGCTTGCAACCCAAGCAATGGCCTTTGTCTTGGCCGGAGGGCGAGGGTCGCGCCTGAAGGAATTGACAGACAGGCGCGCTAAGCCAGCGGTTTATTTCGGGGGCAAGACGCGGATCATCGACTTTGCCCTTTCCAATGCACTGAATTCTGGCATTCGAAAAATGGCCATTGCCACGCAGTATAAGGCACATTCCCTAATCCGCCATATGCAGCGCGGATGGGGGTTTTTGAGAGCGGAGCGGAATGAGTATCTTGATATTCTGCCCGCCTCACAACGGATGGATGAAACCAATTGGTACCGTGGCACAGCTGATGCTGTGGCGCAGAACATAGACATCATCGACAGTTATGGCATCAAATATGTCGTCGTTCTGGCCGGTGATCATATCTATAAAATGGACTATGAAATCATGTTGCAACAGCACGCGGCAACGGGGGCTGATGTGACAATTGGCTGTCTGACTGTGCCTAAAGCTGAAGCCACTGCTTTTGGTGTGATGCATGTCGATGCCAAAATGCGCATCACGTCTTTCTTGGAAAAGCCCTTGGATCCGCCCACGATACCGGGTGATCCGGCCAATGCATTAGCCTCGATGGGGATTTATGTGTTCGACTGGGTTTTTCTGCGCGATTTGTTGATCCGTGATATGGAAGATCCGAGTAGCCAGCACGATTTCGGTATGGATCTTATTCCTGCCGTGGTGGCTGGTGGAAAGGCTATGGCACATAAGTTTTCTGACAGCTGCGTCACCTCGGGGCGTGAAACAGAGCCTTATTGGCGCGATGTCGGCACGATTGATGCATTTTGGCAGGCCAATATCGATTTGACCGCTTTTGAACCCAAGCTTGATATTTACGACACCGCTTGGCCGATCTGGACTTATGCCGAGATCGTTCCGCCCGCTCGGTTTATCCGTAACGAAGACGGTCGCCGTGGCACGGCCGTTTCATCGCTGGTGTCGGGCGATTGCATCGTTTCGGGGTCAGAGGTTAGCAATTCGCTGCTTTTCACAGGCGTGCGAACGCACAGCTTTTCTAGTCTCGATTATGCGGTGGTTTTGCCCTATGTCACGGTTAACCGCCAGGCCAGCCTGAAAAATTGCGTCATTGACCGGGGCGTCACTATTCCCGAAGGCTTGGTTGTTGGCGCCGATCCTCAGGAAGACGCCAAGTGGTTTCGCCGCAGCGAAGGTGGCATTGTCTTGATCACGCAAGATATGTTGAACGCAAGGGCGGCCAAACTGGGCTAATCTTATTCCAAGGGCGGGCCGTCCCGCCGCCGCGCCATGTTTATGGCAAAGGAGATGTTGCAGTGCAGGTCAAAGGCAGGGTCCTCTCGGTCGCATCCGAATGCGTGCCGTTC
Organism: Paracoccaceae bacterium; assembly: GCA_947468085.1. Lineage (GTDB taxonomy): Bacteria > Pseudomonadota > Alphaproteobacteria > Rhodobacterales > Rhodobacteraceae > Stagnihabitans. The sequence goes on from CANIKY010000039.1 coordinate 23,769, forward strand.
GTCAAAACCGGCGGTTTGGCCGATGTGGTGGGCGCTTTGCCGGCCGCTTTGGCGCCATTTGGTTGGCAAATGCGCGTTTTGCTGCCCGGCTACCGCGCGCTGCGCCAGCGCACGGCGAAATGGGTCGAGGTTTGGCATGAAAGCAACCTATGGGGCGGGGAAGGGCGCGTGGTGTCGGGTACTTTAGATGGGATTGACCTGATGATCTTGGACGCGCCCCATCTGTATGACCGCGAAGGCGGGCCTTATGGTGCGCATTCCGGGCCGGGCGGGGATTGGTGGGATAACCCGCAGCGCTTTGCGGCGCTGTCTTGGGTGGCTGCCAAAATCGCCAGTCAGGGGGCCGGCGACGGCTGGAAGCCTGATGTTTTGCATGGGCATGATTGGCATGCAGGCTTTGCGCCGGCCTATCTGGCCTATGGCGGCAAGGGCGGTGTCGGGTCGGTGATGACCATTCACAATATCGCCTTTCAAGGATGGGCCGCAGCCGCCCAATTGGACGATCTGCGCCTGCCGCCGGAACAGTTTTACCCCGGCGCTTTGGAATACTATGGTAATTTATCCAGCCTGAAAGCAGGTCTTGTGACCTGTGACAGGATCACCGCCGTCTCGCCAACCTACGCGGCTGATCTGGTGCGCGCGGAAGCTGGTTTGGGACTGGACGGGGTGATCCGCGCGCGGTCGTCCATTGTGTCGGGTATTTTGAACGGGGTTGATACGGATATCTGGTCGCCCGAATTAGAACCAATTGCGTATAAATCTACCGATCTTCGTGGCAAGGCCGTCAACCGCGCGAACCTGTGCGCCGAGTTTAACCTGGATGTGACCGGCCCCTTGGCGGTTGTTGTCAGTCGGATGACAGATCAAAGAGGCATTGATCTGTTGCCCCATGTGATACCTGAATTCATCGCCAATGGCGGTGGGGTGATCGTTCTTGGTTCAGGCGATGGCGCCTTGGAACA
>CANIKY010000040.1 GCA_947468085.1 Paracoccaceae bacterium
CACCCTTGCGCGCGTCAAACCCTCGCCGACCATTGCTGTGACGACAAAAGCAGCTGAATTAAAAGCGCAAGGCCGCGATATTATTGCCCTTGGTGCTGGAGAGCCTGATTTCGACACGCCAGAGAATATCCGCAGCGCCGCCAAAGCCGCGATTGACGCTGGCAAAACGCGCTATACGCCGGTGGATGGTATTCCCGAATTGAAACAGGCTATTTGTGCCAAGTTTTTGAGGGAAAATGGCCTGACATATCAGCCTAACCAAGTGTCGGTCGGCACAGGCGGCAAGCAAATTCTGTATAACGCGCTGATGGCAACCTGCAATCGCGGAGATGAGGTGATTATTCCCGCGCCCTATTGGGTGTCTTATCCCGATATGGTGCTTTTGGCCGGCGGCACACCGGTTCCGGTGGTGGCAGGAATTGAAAGCCAGTTCAAACTGACACCGGCCCAGTTAGAGGCGGCGATCACACCAAAAACCAAGTGGTTCATCTTCAACTCTCCGTCAAACCCCACGGGCGCAGGCTACACGGCCGCCGAATTGCGCGGACTGACGGATGTCTTGATGAAACATCCCCATGTCTGGATCATGTCGGATGATATGTATGAACATCTGGTCTTTGACGATTTCAAGTTCGTCAGCCCTGCCCAGATTGAACCGGGCCTTTATGACCGCACGCTGACGTGCAATGGCGTCTCAAAATCTTATGCCATGACTGGTTGGCGCATTGGCTATGCGGCGGGGCCTGTTGCCCTGATTAAGGCGATGGCCACAATCCAAAGCCAATCCACATCGAACCCCAGTTCTGTCAGCCAGTATGCTGCGCTTGAGGCCTTGAGCGGCCCGCAAGATTTTCTGGCCCCCAACCGTTTGTTATTCCAGCGTCGCCGCGATTTGGTTGTGTCGATGCTGAATGCCGCCAAGGGGGTGACGTGCCCCAATCCCGAAGGCGCGTTTTATGTTTATCCCGATATTTCGGGCTGTATCGGTAAAACCTCAGCTGGGGGGGCCAAAATTGGCAATGACGAAGATTTTGCCACAGCCCTGTTAGAAGAAACCGGCGTGGCAGTAGTCTTTGGTGCGGCCTTTGGCGTGTCGCCCAATTTCCGCGTCAGTTACGCCACTTCCGAGACAATATTGGCCGAAGCGTGCCACCGCATTCAAACCTTTTGCGCAGGACTGCGGTAGCAGGGCGGGGGCAGTGGTGCGACCTTGCCATGCCCCCCCCCGCTCTGGCATGAAGAGGTATGAGCAAATCCTCAAGCACCTTTACCTGCACCGCCTGCGGCGCTGCCCATAAAAAGTGGAACGGCCAGTGCGATGCGTGCATGGCGTGGAACACTTTGGTCGAGGAATCACCGCTGTCAGCAGGGCCTAAAGGCCCTGTCGCCAAGGGCCGCACCATTGCGCTGACCGATCTTGCCACCCAAGCCGAGGCCCCACCGCGTGCCGCGTCTGGCATGGCAGAACTAGACCGCGTTTTGGGCGGTGGATTGGTGGCGGCATCAGCCATTTTGGTGGGCGGGGATCCGGGCATTGGCAAATCAACGCTGCTGTTGCAGGCCACGGCGGCCTTCGCGCGGGCCGGGTTGAAGTGCATGTATGTCTCGGGCGAAGAAGCGGCAGCGCAAGTACAGATGCGCGCCCAACGTTTGGGGCTGCAAGACGCGCATGTGCAACTGGGCGCTGAAACCAACCTGCGCGATATTTTGACCACGCTGGACCGCGAGCGCCCTGCCCTTGCGGTGATCGATTCGATCCAAACCATGTGGCTGGACAACATCGACTCCGCGCCTGGTTCGGTATCGCAAGTGCGCGCCGCCGCGCATGAGCTGGTGACATTCGCCAAAAAGCGTGGGGTGTCGGTGATCCTGGTCGGCCATGTCACCAAAGACGGCCAGATCGCGGGGCCGCGTGTGGTCGAGCATATGGTCGACACCGTGCTGTATTTCGAAGGTGAACGGGGCCACCAGTTTCGCATTCTGCGCGCCGTGAAAAACCGCTTCGGCCCTGCCGATGAGATTGGGGTGTTCGAGATGACAGGGGCGGGCTTGGCCGAGGTGTCAAACCCCTCGGCGCTGTTTTTATCAGACCGCGAGAAAGCCACGCCCGGATCGGCGGTTTTTGCCGGCATTGAAGGCACACGGCCGGTTCTGACCGAGATTCAGGCGCTGGTGGCGCCGTCCACCCTTGGCACGCCGCGCCGCACGGTGGTGGGAATTGATGGCGGGCGGCTGTCAACGATTCTGGCGGTGCTAGAGGCGCGGGTTGGCATTTCGTTTGCGGGCTTGGATGTGTTCTTGAACGTAGCCGGCGGCTTGCGCGTCACCGAGCCAGCGGCCGATTTGGCGGTGGCGGGGGCCATTCTTTCGGCCCGCGAAGACATCGCCATCCCGCCCGATATGGTGCTTTTTGGCGAAATCAGCCTGTCAGGGGCGTTGCGGCCCGTGGGGCAGACCGAAAATAGGTTGAAAGAAGCGTCAAAACTTGGTTTCTCACAGGCGATCGCGCCGCGCTTGTCAAAATACACCCAAGCGAGTGGTATGAAGATGCGCGAAATGGCCGATCTGACGGCTTTTGTGGGCGAGATGTTCGGGGCGGGGTGACCGGCCTTTGGGTTAAACAGCGCAAGGCCGCGCGGGAGAGTGGAATGGACGGATTTACCCTGGTTGACGGCATTGTGGCGGCGGTGATCCTTTTATCGGCCATTCTGGCCTATTCGCGCGGATTTGTCCGCGAGGCGCTTGCCATTGCCGGATGGATCGGTGCTGCGGTTCTGGCCTTTATCTTCGCAGCCGCAGCCCAACCCTTGGTCAAAGAAATTCCGGTGATCAACAAAGTGATCGGCGATAATTGTGAAGTGTCGATGATCGCGGCCTTTGCCTTGGTTTTTGCGGTAGGGCTGATTTTATCCTCGCTGTTCACTCCGCTTTTTTCGTCGCTGATCCAGCGGTCATTCCTAAGTGGTATTGATCAGGGCATTGGCTTTGTTTTTGGCGCTGTGCGCGGGATTGCTTTGGCGGGGGCGGCATTTTTGATCTATGATATGGCGCATCAGTCGGTGGCGATGGTTGATAATTCCCGCTCTGCCAAGGTTTATGCTGATTTCAACGGCGGCATTCAAAGCGCTGTTCCAGATGATCTATTGAACACGGTATTGGCACGCTACAATGACTTGACGGCCAGTTGCCAAGCCACGCCACTTGCGCCTGCCGCCGCTGCAACCGATCCTGCCACCTCGACAACAACTCCAACCGCCGGAAACTGACCCCTATCGCCGCAACGCGGCGATCCGCCCGTGACAACCGCGTGTCCAAGCCCTACACCACGGCTAAATCCACCCGCCGCCGGAGGACCTATGACCCATCACCGCGCCCACCCATTTGATGACGACAAGCTCAAGGAAGAGTGTGGCATTTTCGGCGTGATCGGCGTGGGCGATGCCTCGAATTTCGTAGCACTTGGCCTGCACGCTTTGCAGCATCGCGGCCAAGAAGCAGGCGGGATTGTGGCTTACGAGCCGACATCGGGCTTTAACTCGGCCCGACGCTTTGGCTATGTGCGCGACAATTTCACCAAGCCCGAGGTGATGAACACCCTGCCCGGGGCTTTGGCCATCGGCCATGTGCGCTATTCCACCGCAGGGTCCAAAGGGGCCACGGCCATTCGCGATGTGCAGCCATTTTTTGGCGAGTTTTCCATGGGCGGGGCCGCCATTGCCCATAACGGCAACCTGACCAATGCCGCAGCCCTGCGCAAAGAATTGATCGAGCGCGGGTCGATCTTTCAATCCTCGTCTGATTCGGAATGCATCATTCATTTGATGGCGCGCTCGATCCAAAAAACCATCCCCGAGCGGATGAAAGACGCGCTGCGCCGCGTGGAAGGGGCGTTTTCTGTGGTGGCCATGACACGCACCAAGCTGATCGGTGTGCGCGACGCTTTAGGCGTGCGCCCCTTGGTGCTGGGGCGCTTGGGCGATCAGTCTTGGGCGCTGTCATCGGAAACCTGCGGCTTGGATATCATCGGGGCCGATTTCGTGCGCGAGATTGAGCCGGGCGAGATGATCGTGATCGAAGATGGCAAAATCACCTCGTCACGTCCCTTCGGTGCCCCTGCGTCACGCTTTTGCATCTTTGAACATGTCTATTTTAGCCGCCCCGATTCGATCTTGGGCGGACGGTCGGTCTATGAAACCCGCCGTCAGATTGGTGTGGAACTGGCCCGCGAAGCCCCGGTTGAGGCGGATTTGGTCTGCCCCGTGCCTGATTCTGGCACACCTGCCGCGATTGGCTATAGCCAAGAAAGCGGCATTCCCTATGCGATGGGAATCATTCGCAACCAATACATGGGGCGCACCTTTATTGAACCCTCTGAAAGCATCCGGAACATGGGCGTGCGCTTGAAGCTAAACGTCAACCGCGCGCTGATCAGGGGCAAGCGGGTAATTTTGGTGGACGATTCGGTGGTGCGCGGCACGACCAGCCGCAAGATCAAGGATATGATCCTAGAGGCGGGTGCCGCAGAGGTGCATTTTCGCATCGCCTCGCCGCCCACCGCATGGCCGTGCTTTTACGGGGTTGATACGCCCGAACGCTCAAAACTTCTGGCGGCGACGATGTCTGAAGACGAGATGCGCGATTGGATCGGGGTGGACAGTCTGAAATTCGTCACCCTTGACGGGCTGTACCGCGCCGCAGGCGAGGTGGAGGGCCGCAACGCCAAGGCACCAAAGTTCTGCGATGCGTGTTTTTCGGGCGATTACCCCATCGCCCCCTCTGACAAGATCGAGGAAGGTTTCGAGATGAAGGCGCAAGACGAAGCCCACCTTTCCCCGTGACTCTCAGGAACCCCCCGCCATGACCCAAAACATCGCCCTTATCACCGGAGCCTCGCGCGGGCTGGGTGCTGCCATGGCCGAACAACTGGCTGCGCGCGGGTGGCATGTGGTGGCCGTGGCGCGCACGGTGGGCGGTTTGGAAGAACTGGACGACCGCGTCAAAGCCCTTGGTCTACCCGGTGCTGGCAGGCTGACGCTGGCACCCATGGATATCACCAACGATGACGCCATGCGCCATCTGTGCCTGTCGATCCATGAACGCTGGGGCAAGCTGGGCCTTTGGGCCCATGCTGCCATTCACGCCACCCCCTTGGCCCCCGCAGGATCGCTGGCCACCAAGGATTGGGACAAAGCCCTTGCCACCAACATCCGCGCCACGGGGCAGTTGATCCCCATGGTTGAACCTTTGCTGCGCGCAGGCAGCGGTACAGCCGTGTTCTTTGATGATCCGCGCGGCGGGCAAAAGTTCTTTGGCGCTTACGGCGCATCCAAAGCCGCCCAAATGGCGCTGGTGGGGTCTTGGCAGGCCGAAACCCAACGTGTGGGCCCCCGCATCGTCATAGCCCACCCCGCGCCCATGCCCACCGCCACCCGCGCTCGCTTTTTCCCCGGCGAAGACCGCGTAGCACTTTGTGCCCCAAGGGCAGAGGCCGCACGGATTTTAGACGAGGTTTTGACCAAGGGCTAAAGCGCTTTAGCGCCCTGCTGTCACTTCAGCCAAGTGTCGTAATCACTGACCAACAGATGGGTCGGGACGACATCTTCTTCAATCGCGGCAAAGCGGCCAATGGGTTCGCGAAACACGTTGTCGGTGACGTCGTCGTTCACGGTCGACACCTCACCAATCAAGACATCCCCACCCTCGCCCCAAAAGGCGTGCCAGTCCCCCGGCACCAGCGTGACCGATTCGCCCGGGGCGAGTTTGAGCTTTTGTCCCGGCGCATAGGGCACATCGATGCCGTCACAGCGCACCATGCCGCCGCGGTCAGGGGCGCAGTTGCCCTGATCGTCCGAACCGAACAGTTCCACCACCAGCGTAGCGCCACCGCGGTTGATGATATCCTCGGCCTTGATGACATGGGTGTGCATCGGCGACAGCTGGTCTTGGCGCGAGATCAGCAGCTTTTCAGCATAGCACATCCCGCCGCCCCGTTGCAGATCGGCCAATTCACCGTTGCGCAGGGTAAACAAGAACAGTCCCAAGTCATCAAAGCGGCCTTGGCCGTAATCGGTGATATCCCAGCCACAGCGCCCTTCGATCACACGGCGCGCGCGCGGCGCCTTGGCCTTGAATTCGGACGGGGACCAATTGGCAAAGGGCGGCAGTACAAAGCCGTAATGGCGGATCATCTCATCCGCCGCAGCCATGATCTCATTGACGCGAGAGCGTTTCATATGTGGTCTCCTTAAAGTTAGGCACAACTATAGCGCAAGCCTAGCGCCCAACAACCGCTTTCAGGCCGAAAGAGGCCGCGCTTTGCGCCCTGCCTGCCAATCGCGCGCCGCTTGGCCAAAAGCCGCAAACAGCGGGCGCGAGACGGGGTCGTTTTGTGCGTTCCATTCGGGGTGCCATTGCACGGAAAGGGTGAACCCCGGCGCGTCTTTGACATAGACAGCCTCTGGCGTCCCATCGGCAGCATAACCGTCGATGACAAGGCTGTCAGCAGGGCGCAGGATGCCTTGGCCGTGCAGGGTGTTGGTCATCACCTCCTCAGCCCCCATCAGGTGGTGAAACACCCCGCCTTGGGCAAAGCGAACGCAGTGGCGCAGGGCGAACTGCTCTTCCAACTCGGCATCCGGCGGCATGCGGTGGTTCATCCGCCCCGTCAACTCGCGAATCTCGGGGTGCAGCGATCCGCCCAGCGCCACGTTCACCTCTTGAAAGCCCCGGCAGATGCCCAAGAACGGCTGGCCCCGCGCCAAACAAGCGCGCACCAAAGGCAGCGTGATCGCATCGCGGGCGCGGTCAAAGGTGCCATGGGCCGGCGTCTCTTCGTCGCCATATTCCGAAGGGTGCACATTGGGGCGCCCGCCCGTCAGCAAAAAACCGTCGCAGCTGTCTAGCAGTTCGGCCACCGACACAAAGCGCGGGTCAGCCGGGATGATCAAGGGCATGGCACCGGCAACATCGGCCACAGCATGGGAATTCATCGTGCCTGCGGAATGCGTCGGATAGCGATCACCTATCACATAGGGATTGCCAATGATGCCGATGATGGGGCGATAAGCTGTCATGGGGATTGTGCGGGCTTCTGCGTGGTTTTAAGCGAATGATAGGCGGGGGAAACGGGGGGCGAAAGGGTTGATTTGGCTTATAGGGAATATGATCTCTTGATCTGCGCCCCTTGTGCTGCCCAATCTGCGCAGTCACCCCCTTGAAAGGACCAATTCTATGCCCAAACCCCGCGCCCGCGCCCTTGGCTTGCCCTTTCCGGGCAAGCCCGGCCCGTTCAACGCCATCACCGATGTGCCCGGCGTTCTGGTGGGCTTTTGCACGCTGACCGATCCGGCCAAAGCGATGCGCACCGGTGTCACGGCCATCGTGCCCCGCGCCGAAACCGGCACGCCGCAGCCTGTTTGGGCAGGCCAGTTCACCCTGAACGGGAATGGAGAGATGACAGGCACCCATTGGATCCATGATGCAGGCTATTTCATCGGGCCAATCTGCATTTCCAACACCCATGCCATCGGCGCTTTGCATCAGGGGGCGACCGAGTGGATGATGCAGACCTATGCCCCGTGGTTTAGCGCCGAACACGCTTGGGCCATGCCCGTTGTGGCGGAAACCTATGACGGCATCCTCAATGACATCAACGCGCTGCACGTCACCCCGGCCCATGCCAAGGCCGCCATAAACGACGCCAAAAGTGGGCCCGTGGCCGAAGGGTCGGTGGGTGGCGGCAACGGGATGATTGCTTATGAATTCAAGGCGGGCACCGGCACCGCCTCACGCCAAGTGGCGCTGGGGGGGCAAAGCTATACTTTGGGCGTGCTGGTGCAGGCCAACCACGGGCGGCGCGACTGGTTGACCATTCTGGGCAAGCCCGTGGGGGCCTTGATGCCCGAAGGGGCGTTTCGCAAGAAAGAGCAGGGATCTATCATTGTGGTGATCGCCACAGATGCCCCCCTTTCGCCCCTTAGCCTGCGCCATCTGGCGCGGCGCGCCGCCATGGGGGTGGCGCGGGGCGGAACACCGGCGGGCAATTCTTCGGGTGATATCTTTTTGGCCTTTTCTACCGCCAACCCCGGCCCCATGCCGCAAGACGCAGGGCCGCTGATAACGCGGGTAGAGTTGAACCAAGAGATCATCGATCCCCTCTACCTCGCCGCCGCCGAGGCTGTCGAAGAGGCCGTGATCAATGCCATCGTCGCGGGTGAGGCGGTGGCGGCGGTGAAGCCCGAGGGTTTGATCATTCCAGGCATCGACCGCGAAAAACTTGCGGCTCTTTTCGCAACCGCGCACTAGACCTGCGGCCGCCACAGCCAAGGCAAGGAACGCTTCTTTCTGTGATGGATTTTTCACCGCACGTCACCTAGATGAGTATTTTTACCGCGATAAAAGCCATGAGCGAACCCGCCATTTCACCAAGGTCTAAATACTCATGGTGCAGAATGGGCCGCGATCATTGACGTTGCAGCATCTAGTGCTCCCTGCCCGTGGGGGATGCGCAGCGCGGTCAGGCCCGCTTGCATCACAGCCAAAGCGCCCAAGGTCATATGGGCGTTCACATGGCCCATGCTGGCGATGCGCAAAGATCCTGCGGCGTCGGGATCCTGTGGCGTGGACATGCCAAGGCCGATGCCAAGGGTGACACCGGCATTCGTCTCGCACCATTGGCGCAGGCGGGTGGCATCGGGGGCGGAAAAATGGGCAGCGGTGACGGAATGGCCGCGATGGGCAGCATTGGGCACGTTCAGGCGGATGCCCGCATGGCCCTGCCCCCAAGCATCAAACGCCGCCCAGATGCTGCGCGCCAATGTGGCGTGGCGGGCCCAAACCTGGGGCAGGCCCTCTTCATACAAGATCATCGTCAGGCTTTCGCGCAGCGCATAAAGATGCGCTGTGGGGGCGGTGCCGAACCAGTAGTGCCAGAACTCCTGCGGATTGGCGCGCAAGGTCCAATCCCAATAGGGCGTGCGCAAACCTGAGGTGCTGCACCGCGTGCGTGCGTGCTCGTTGAACCAGACAAACGCCATCCCCGGCGGGCACATCAACCCCTTTTGGCTGGCCCCCAGCATCACATCCACACCCCAAGCATCCATGCAAAACGCATCACACCCCAGCGAGGCAACACAATCCACCGCCAAAAGCGCACTATGCCCCGCCGCATCCATCGCAGCCCTTACCGCCTGCACATCGGATTTGACCGAAGAGGCCGTATCGACATGCGTCATCAGCACTGCTCGGATCGCAGGGTCAGCGCGCAAGGCCTGTTCCACCACGGCCGGATCGGCGCCAGAGGCGCCGCCAAACTCCAGCACCTGCACATCCACCCCCAAACCGCGCGCTGTGTTGGCCCAACCGTGGCCAAAGACCCCTGTTGCCAAAACCAATGCCTTATCCCCGCGCGAAAAGAGATTGGAATTCACCGCCTCCCAAGCACCATGGCCGTTACAGATATAGCTTGCGACATGGCCCTCGGTCTGGGCGAGGGCGCGCAGATCGGGCCAAAGACCGGCCACCATATCGATCAACGCGCCGGCATATATATTGGGCGAAGGTCGCTGCATCGCAGCCAAGATACGGTCAGGCAAGACCGATGGACCAGGAATGGCCAGATAGGGGCGGCCTTGTGAAAGGGACATGGGGTTCCTCCGTTTGCGCTACGGCTAGACCCTGCCGAGATTTGGGTCAACCGGCACTTCGCCTTGAAGCGGGGCCTTAAAGTGGCTAGATCGGGCAAGCCTGACCAATGGGCAATTGCACAAGGAAGGCTAACGATCCCGATGGCTGGCGGATTAAAACAAAAAATGCTGGCCTGGCAGGATCGCATCGCCGCAAAATACGGCACCAGCATCGCCACACCCGAAGCCCGCCGCGCCGCGTGGTGGCATTTCCAACTGATGGACCACGCCTTTTTGCGCGGGATTTGGACCAACCTTCACCAGATTGCCCCCGGCGTGTGGCGGGCAAACCAGCCTTCACCGCGCCGCTTGGGCATTTATCAGCGCAAGCTTGGGCTGAAATCGGTTGTGAACCTTCGGGGCGGTAGCCAGCAAGGCTTTTACCTTTTTGAGGCCGAGATCTGCCAAAAGCTGGGCCTGACCCTGCATGATGTGCATTTCTCTGCCCGCAAAGCGCCCAAGAAAAAAGCCCTGCTGGCAATGTTTGACCTGTTTGAAACGCTGCAAAAGCCGGCCCTGATCCATTGCAAATCAGGGGCTGACCGCACGGGCCTGATCGCAGCCCTCTATCTGCTTGACGTGGAACACCGCTCGATAGACGAGGCCAAGCAGCAACTTAGCTTTCGCTACTTGCATCTGAAATCAACCCAAACCGGCATCATGGACCATTTCTTGACCCGCTATGAGGCCGAGGCCAAGGGCCGCAGCATCCGCGACTGGGTCGTGCAAGATTATGACCCCACACGCCTAAGCGACAGTTTTGCCGCCATGCGCGGCAAGCGGACGTGATGGAAAACCCCTCGAACAAACGCCTTTTGAGGTGGCTTTGGCAGGATCATTTGGCGCCGCGTTGGCGTTTGATGGCGTTGGCCTTCGCTTTGATGTCGCTGGAAGGGGCCGCGACAGGCGGACTGTCTTATTTGGTGCGCCCGATGTTTGACGAGGTGCGTCAAGGGGCGGCCTTTGGGGTGGTTGCCAAGATTGCGGCTGCTGTGGGCGGGGTTTTTGTGCTTCGTGCGCTGGCAGGGTACTTTCAAAAACTCATCATCCTACGCCAATCCGAACAGATTGGCGCAGAACTGCAGACCGTCATGTTGGCCCATGCCCTGCGCTTGGATCTGGCCTTTTACCTTGCCAATGCGCCCGGAAGCCTGATGGAGCGGTTGCGCGGTGATACCGCCACCTTGCGGGGCCTTTGGTCACAGATGTTGCAAGCTTTGGGGCGCGATGTGGTGACATTGATCTCGCTCGCGGCCGTGGCGCTGATGATTGACTGGCGCTGGACACTGATTGCAATGGCGGGCGTGCCGCTTTTGGCGCTGCCCCTTGTACGCCTGCAAGTTACCGTACGGGGCACGGCCCGCAGTGCGCGGGCAGCAGCAGGCACGCTGTCCACCCAGTTGGATGAGGCCTTTCACGGGATCCGCACCCTGCAACTGGCCGGGGCCGAGGCGGATGAGGTAAACCGCTATCGCTCTGCTTTGGGGCGGTTCCTATCGGCGCAGTTTCGTTCAGATCGATCCAGTGCGGCAATCCCTGCGATCATCGACATCGTGGCGGCTTTGGGGTTTGCGGGGGTCATGCTTTATGGCGGGATGCAGATCATCGCAGGCGAAAAAACGATGGGAGAGTTCTTAAGCTTTTTCACCGCGATGGGACTGGTCTTTGAACCCCTGCGCCGCTTGGGGGCGCTGTCAGGCCAATGGGCGGTCGCGCGCGCAGCGCTAGAAAGGATGCGCGGCTTGTTGGACCATCAGCCCACCATAACCTCACCCGTGACGCCAATGGCTTTGCCCCAAACCCACGCCCTGCGCTTGCAGATGGAGCGGGTGTCATTTGGTTATGATGGCACTACAGTGTTAAACGACATCGACTTTGTGGCAGAGCCCGGCAAAGTTACGGCTTTGGTGGGGCCATCGGGGGCTGGCAAAACCACGATGTTTCACCTGCTGACCCGTCTGGCTGACCCGTCCAAAGGGCGGGTGTTGCTGAACGGAACCGATCTGCGCGATCTGGATCTGATCGAGGTGCGAGGGCTGTTTGCCGTGGTCAGCCAAGACACGGCGCTATTTGATGAAAGCCTTGCGTCCAACGTGCGCCTTGGGGCTAAGGATAGGTCAGAGGCGGGGCTGGCGCGGGCCTTGCAGATGGCGCAAGCTGATTTCGTCACAGACCCTTTAGCCGCAGCAGGCCCTCGCGGCACAGCGTTGTCTGGCGGGCAGCGCCAGCGCATCGCCATTGCCCGCGCCGTGTTGCGCGACGCGCCAATCTTACTGCTGGACGAGGCAACCTCGGCCCTTGATAGCCAAACCGAGCTTGGTGTGACCCACGCATTGAACAGCCTGCGTGCCGGACGCACCACAATTGTCATTGCCCACCGCCTCTCAACAATCCAAGCAGCGGATGTCATTGTGGTGATGGACCAAGGCCGCATCCTTGACCAAGGCTCTCATGCCGAGCTTTTGGCGCGGGGTGGGCTTTATGCCGACCTTTACCGACTGCAGTTCAAGGATTAACCCTGTCCTAACCCCCGTCAAACCCTATATCGTGACGGTTGAGGAGTGATATGACCCAAACAGCGCGCCGCATTGTTCATCTTGGTGGAAAAGATGCCGTGACCTTTCTGCAAGGCTTGGTCAGCAACGATATGCTGCCCTTGCAACGTGGGGATGGCCTTATCTGGACGGCCCTTTTGACAGCGCAGGGCAAGTATCTGGTCGATTTCTTCGTGGGCCGCAGCAAAGGCACTTTGTTTATTGACCTGCCAGAAGTGCTGGCCGATGACACTTTGCGCAGGCTAACGATGTACCGCCTGCGCGCGGATGTCACGCTTACTCACTCAACGTGGACTGCGTCACGCGGTCTAGGCAGGGCCCCTGCAGGGGCTATGGCGGACCCGCGCCATGCAGCCTTGGGCTGGCGGCACTACGGCGCTGCTTTGGCCGAAGAGCCGGTTGATTGGAACGCCATTCGGGTCGCGCACCTGATACCACAAACCGCGATCGAATTGATCCCGAGTGAAAGCTACTTACTGGAATGCGACTTCGAACGCTTGAATGGTGTCGATTTTCGCAAGGGCTGCTATGTCGGGCAAGAAGTCACCGCGCGCATGAAGCACAAGACAGAGCTGCGCAAAGGTTTGGCCCTGGTACAGATTGACCAACCCGTGGCGGTGGGCACCCCTCTTTTGGCCGAAGGGCGCGAGGTGGGAACGATTTATACCCAATCGGGCGATCGGGCCATTGCCTATGTGCAATACGAAAAAGCTGTGGGCAAAATGGCAGCAGGCCGTGCCTCTGTAACACGCTTGGCCTAGCTATTTGATTTTTCGGCGAAAAATCAGCGCTGCACCAGTGGATTTGGATAAGTTTTTTGCTGCAAAATTGCGCTTTTGGGCAGAAAAAATTCTAGATTTACCGATATAAGACATTTCTAGGCTGGACGGTCCAATTCTTAACAAAGGGTTGACCTGATACATCCCTCCCCTATCTATTGGGGGCTGCGGCGAGCTGATTGTATAGATAACGCTATGCCATCCTTAAGCTATGCAGTAACTGCATAGCTGGCATGTAAGAAACAGCATGACGAATCGTCTTCAAACCGTTACAACCGCGAAACGTCAGAAAAGACAAGAGTAAGAAGCAGGACGCAGAATGGCCGATTTCATAGACAGCACCGCCTTCAATTTCGAACAAGGTCAACGCGCGCGCAAATTGTTTGCCGCCGTGGTTTTGGCTGCCTTGGATGATGCCATTGCCGATGATAAGAAATATGGCAACGGTCCAGATCAGATCGCCCGTTGGGCCCGTTCTCGCGATGGGCGTGAAGTTTTGTCTTGCGCAGGGATTGATCCAAACGAACGCGTTGTGAAAGGCCTTATGGAGTTTGTGGGCAAAGGCGTGCGCACATCTGTTGCCTTGTCGCGCGAAGAGAGCGAACGTCGCCATGCGCTGGAATTGGATCAGGCTGAAGCTGCTTAAAACGTCCCAACATCTTGCAAAAAAACGCGCCTTCGGGCGCTTTTTTTGTTTTATATCGAATAGCTTCGCGGCACGCTTACTCTGCCTCGCGCAACGTCATCTCACGCGCAATTTCGGCTTTTACAAGTTTGCGAATGCTGCGCGTGATATGCAGGCCAAGATCGCCTTGAAACTGTTCGCGCACCAAATCCCGCACCAACTCGCGCAGCACCTCTTCTGGCAAAACTCCAGCACCTTTTTGCCCGTCTAACAACACATCCTTGACTGGAGAAGATTGCCCTTCTGGGACTGTTTTGGCACTAGGGCTTTGGCCACGGCGGGCCATATCCCAATCGTTCATATCTGGCGCGGCGGCGTCTGTCTCGGGCTCCCAATCCATCGCCTGCGGGTCGATGCCCTGCGCCACCGTGGCCACAAACTGCGGTATGGTCAGACCCATGCGGGGGGGCGCTTGCAAATGTAAGGTCTGCAAAGCTTCCGTGGCCTGCGATCGCATGGTCGATGGGACAACCCGCAAATTCGGCGTCAGGAAAAGTTTCTGGTGCAGGGGCGGCTTAGCATCTGTCTTCAACCGCTCTTCATCCACAACCAAGCGGCGGATCGAAGAGAGAATATCATCACTGATAGCCTTTGGGTCCGTCATAGTTGCCTTTGGTTCCCCTGCCGTCGCCCGCATTACCCCGCAGCGCAAGTTAGCACCGACTTGTTCTAAACCTAGGCGATCGAAAGCCCCCGCACAAGCAACGGCGCAGTAAATGTGGCAAAAATTGGGCGGGTGCCGCTTACTTGCCCAAAGTCTTCAGGATCTTATCCAGCTTGGCCCCACGAGAGGATGTGGCAGGCGCCTTCTTGACAGCATTCAGATAGGCTGAAGGGTCGAATGTCGGAATGCCCAACTTCAAGCCATCCGCCGTAAGCAAACCCATCGCAGCCAAAAGACCATACCGGCTGATCGATAGGTTGGCCTGTGCTTGCAAATGCGAGGCGTTGGCCGAAAGAAGATTTTGCTGGGAATTAAGAACATCCAGCGTGGTGCGGCTGCCCAAATCGGCCTCTTGCTTGACACCATCATAGGCGGCTTGGGCGGCTTGGATTTGCTCTTGTGTCGCAAAAATCGAGGCATCGGCCACCACGATATTCGACCAAGCCTTGCCTACAGCCTCGCTCACATTCACACCGGTTTGCAGTTGGCCTGCACGAGCCTCGGCCTGCTGAGCAATGGCTTTGCGCAGGCCCGAAGACAAACGCCCGCCGGCGTAAAGTGTTTGACCCATCTGCAAGCCCAAGTTCGTCTCGGTTTTGGTCACACCTTCGGCGCTGTAAGAATTTGTTAGGCTGCTGCTTAACTCCAAAGTGGGTGACATTTGCGCTTTCGCCAGATCTACACCCAAATCAGACGCCTTGGCCTGATGGCCGGCTTGGATCATGGCAGGGTGCGTGCGCAGGGCAATGGCCTGCGCCTCATCCACCGACTTTACGGCGGAAGGCCTATTTGGAAGGGCAGACACTTTATCGGGATAATGGCCAATAGCGGCTTTATAGCGCTCTTTGGCCACGCTAAAGTTGCCTTCTGCCGAAACCAGTTGCGCCTTGGCCGAAGCCAACTGGGCTTGTGCCAAGGCCACATCGGTTTTTGTCACTTCACCCACATCAAAGCGGTCTTTGGTGGCCTGCAAGTCTTGGCTGACGAGCGTCACGTTCGATTCTTGCGTAGCCACCAAATCAGCCTGCAGCGCCACATTCACGTAGGCCTGCACCGCATCAAACATCACCTGCTGCTCTACCCCCATCAAAGCCGCTTGCGAAGCGAGGACCAGTTCATTCTTCAACGCCACAGTTGTCTTGCCACGACCAAAGTCCATCAGCGTCAAAGATGCTTGCAGGCCCGCCGAGCCACTGGACGAAAAGCTTTCGAAACCAGTCGGGGTGTTGGTCATGGCGTACCGCCCCACCTTGCTGACAAAACTGACAACAGGCAGCAAACTGCCCACGGCCGTCGCCACATCTTCATCTGCCGCGCGCAGAACGGCTTGGTTTTGTTCTAGCAAATGCGAGTTGCGATAGGCCGCAATCAAGGCATCGGCCAAGCTTTCTGACCATGCAAGACTGGGCGCGAAAGACACAGCACTCAACAAGAAGGCTTTTAACACAGTCCGCATCATTTACCCCATCAACTCGCCTGTCCGGTCATCCCGGCTGACTAAATTCGCCACGCCTTTGGCTTGGCAGTTAAAGAACAAATCCCCGCGCCGCTTCAAACCCCGGCAACACAGGCGCCGTGGCGTTAAAACTAAAGCGCCACGTCACTTTACCGTCATGTTTGTGGCCAACACGCGCCACGCCAAGGGCTGCTTCCATAAAGATAGCCCCCAGACGGCCTCCCTCTTTAAGCTGCATTTCGATGGATGCGGGAAAGGCTTCAGCCCCGCCTTCCAGCAAGATCACGTCGTACGGGCCGTCAGATGCAGCACCTGCGGTTAAGGCGGCATTGACCACCTTGGCCTGACCTTGCAGATTTTGGGCAGCGGTCGCGGCCATGAGAGCATCTTCTTCCACGGCCACCACATCAGCGCCCATTTCCGCCAAAACGGCCGCGCCGTAACCATACCCCGCGCCAAGGCACAAAACCTTTTCACCAGGCAAAACATCCAAAGCATCCAAAAGCTTGGCCAGACTGCGCGCCTCTAACACCACACGGCGCGGCGCCAAGGGGATATTACCACCCACATAAGCCGCTTCACGAGCAGCCTTTGGCACAAAATTTTCCCGCGGCACGGCCAGCATAGCAGCGATGATCGGAAACTTGGTCACATCCTGCGGGCGGACTTGGGTATCCACCATAGTGATGCGGCGGGTTTGAAAATCACTCATAAGGCTCTTTTCCAGCAAACACAGGGTTTTCTTAAAGCAGCGCCAGTAAATACGAATGCACCGCTGATCAACAATATAATGTCACAGATACGGGTGCAAACGCAACTGGTAGTCACTCGTGCGATTGCGTCTTCACAACTTTGTGGAAAGAATTCTCCCAAACGCAAATCAGGCCATCGCACTTAACATTTCCACCTCTACCCCGCCCCGTATGGCCGTATAAAAACAAGACCGACGCTGCGTGTGACAAGCGGGGCCCGTTTGGCGCACGATGGCCAAAAGACTGTCGCGGTCGCAATCCAGCCGCAGTTCGACCAGTTCTTGCACATGGCCAGAGGTTTCGCCCTTAACCCAAAACGCCGCACGAGAGCGCGACCAGTAAGTCACCCGCCCCGTTGCCAAAGTTTGGGCCACGGCGTCGGCATTCATCCATGCCAACATCAAAACCTCGTGGCTGTCAGCATCCTGCGCGATGCACGCGATCAGACCCTGCGCATCGAATTTCAGCGTGGCGGGATCAAAGCGCATCGGGTCCTCCTTGGCGGGCGGGCGTGTAAGGTCTATCTAAGGCATCAGCGGGGCCTAAACCAGCATCTTTGCAGCCAACCGAAAGCCAAACCTATGAGCGATAGTGATCTTCTCTCTCTCTACTCGGGCCGCATCTTGGCGCTGGCTGCTGACATTCCCCATCTTGGACAATTAGACGCCCCGCAGGGGATGGCCAAGAAACGCTCTCCCTTGTGTGGATCAACTGTCTCGGTTGCGGTGCGGATGCAAGACGGCAAAGTCAGCGCCTTTGCGCAAGAGGTGCGGGCCTGCGCGTTGGGCCAAGCCGCAGCCTCCGTGCTGGGACAAGCGGTGATTGGCCGCACGTTGGCAGAGTTAGAGGCGGTGCGTATCGCCCTTTTGGCCATGTTAAAAGACGAAGGCCCTGCCCCCGCCGCGCCATTTTCAGACTTTGAGGTTCTGATCCCAGCCCGCGCCTATAAAAATCGTCACGCTTCGATCTTGCTGGCGATCGAAGCCGTCTGCGAAGCGGTCACCCTTGCCCAATCCTAAGCCATAAAAAACCGCCGCGCATCTTAAGGGATGGCGGCGGAAGGTGCGGGTCAAATTGCAGGCAGAGGCTTATGGGCAAAGCCACCCGCAGTTACCGCAGGCAAGTTAAGCAACGCCTGAAAAGCTTAAACCAAGGAACAAAACAAAAAACAGCGTGGCAACGCCGACGACATCTTCAAAGTCGGCGAATTGGGCAAGGATCTGGCGGGTCAAGTGCTTGAACATGGCAACCTCCTGTTTGTTCCTGCATTGTTCTCATATTCATTCCACCTTGTAAAGAACTTTTTAAGAACATTAACCGAACATTCCGTTAACCAACCGTTAGCAACTTGATCGCGCGGTCTTGATCCAGAAGCCACAGCAGCAATCGCGCGGCTTTACCCCTTGGGCTTACCAAGGCCGGATCATCACCCAACAAGCGGCGCGCATCACTTTGAGCTATGGCCATCAACCCCGCCTGCCGTTCCAGATCGGCCATGCGAAAGCGCGGCAGGCCAGATTGGGCATGGCCGATCAAATCCCCTGCCCCGCGCATCGCCAGATCTTCTTCAGAAATGCGAAAGCCATCTTCGGTGTCACGAATCACCTTTAGGCGGCGTTCCCCCGTGGCGCCTAAAGGTGCGTGATACAGCAACAGGCAGGTCGATTCGGCAGTGCCCCGCCCCACGCGCCCGCGCAATTGGTGCAACTGGGCCAGACCAAAAATCTCGGCCCGCTCGATCACCATGATCGAGGCATTGGGCACGTTTACCCCCACCTCGATCACCGTGGTGGCAACCAGCACCTTGGTTTGACCCGATTGAAACCGCGCCATGGCCGCGTCTTTTTCGGCAGGCGGCATCTGGCCATGCACCAAGCCCACGGCATCGCCAAAATTCGCACGCAACGCGGCAAAGCGCGCCTCAGCACTCGCATAATCCAGCACTTCGGAATCTTCAACCAACGGGCATACCCAATAGGCCTGCCGCCCCTCGCCCAAGGCTTTGGACAGGTGGCCCACAACCTCCTCCATCCGCGTATCAGAAATCAGTGCCGTGCGGATCGGTTTGCGGCCTGCGGGCTTTTCATCAAGGATAGAGATGTCCATGTCGCCATAGCTGGCCAGCGCCAAGCTGCGTGGAATGGGGGTGGCGGTCATCACCAAGACATCAACCGCCTGCCCTTTGGCCCCCAATTCCATCCTTTGCGCCACACCGAATCGGTGCTGTTCATCAACCACGGCAAGGCGAAGATCATGAAAATGAACATCTTTTTGAAAAACAGCATGGGTGCCGACCAGAATATGCATGCGCCCTTCGGCCAGATCGGCCAGTTTGCCCGCCCGTTCTGCCCCCCTGTCGCGGCCAGACAGCATATCCAGCTTTACCCCCGCGCTTTCGGCCAAGGGACGCAAGCCTTCGTAATGCTGGCGCGCCAAAATCTCGGTGGGCGCCATCATCACCCCTTGCCCACCCGCCTCAACCGCAACCAGCAGGGCCAGAAAGGCCACCAAAGTCTTGCCCGATCCGACATCGCCTTGCAGCAAACGGTTCATCCGAAGGGGCGATTGCATATCCAAGGCAATCTCGGCTGCCGCCCGCTGCTGTGCGCCTGTGGGTTGATAAGGTAAGGCTGTCAGAACCTTGGCCTGCAACTGCCCATCCCCAAGGCTGGATCGGCCCTTGCCCTTGCGCAGGGCACTGCGGGCCAAGGCAAGGGTAAGTTGATGGGCAAAAAGCTCGTCATAAGCCAGCCGTGCGCGTGCCGGACTATCGATCGACAGCGCGGCAACCCCATCGGGCGCGTGGATCATCCCCAAGGCCGCGCGCCAATCAGGCCAGCCCTGCTGTGTCTTTAACGGCCCATCGATCCACTCAGGCAAGTCCGGCGTGCGGGTAAGCGTCGAATCAATCCCCTTAGCGACTAACTTTTGGGTCACGCCTGCCGTCAACGGATAGACTGGTTCAAAAACGGGCAGGCTGGCCGCCTCCTCCAGGCGCAAAACGTGATCAGGGTGAACCATTTGGCCGATGCCATCAAAAATCTCGATCTTACCGGACACCACGCGCCGTTGGCCGGTTGGCAAAAGGTCGCGCAGATAGGGTTCGCGGGCGTGAAAGAAAACCAACTGAAACTCTAGCTGCGCATCGCGCACAAGAATGCGGTAGGGTCGGCCCTTTTGTTTTGGTGGCAGGTGCAGCCCAACCTCCACCTCGACCGTCACAGTGGCAGGGGCTACCACATCACGGATAGAGGCTTTGCGCCCACGATCCACGCCAGTATGGGGCAATAAGAATAAGAAATCCTTGGGTTTTTCTATCCCCAACGGACCCAAGGCCTTGGCCGTTTTAGGGCCCACCCCGTCAAGAGTTTCAAGCGAGGCAAACAGCGGAAAGAGGATTTCAGGCCGTGTCATGCCAACCCTGCCAAGGCAATCCAAGCCTCCTCGTCAATCAAGGCCACGCCTAAGCGTTCCGCCTCTTTGGCCTTTGACCCTGCCCCCGGCCCTGCGATGACCAGATCGGTCTTGGCACTTACTGATCCGGCCACTTTGGCCCCCAAAGCCTCGGCACGGGCCTTGGCTTCGGCGCGGGTCATTTTTTCCAGCGTGCCTGTAAAAACCAATGTTTTACCGGCGATATCAGACGCTATAGTCGACCCCGCCTGTACCGGCAGAATGGTTAATTGTGCCGCCAAAGCGTCAATCGCCCCGCGTTCGGCGGGGTTATGAAAGGCGTCTGTTAGGCTTTGTGCCAAAACCTCGCCCACCCCGTCGGCAGACAAAAGGTCCGCCCACGCGGCATTGCCCGGTTCGGCCGATGTCACGGCGGCCTCAAAAGCGGGCCAAGTGCCGTAGTGGCGCGCAATCACTCCGGCTGCAACTTCGCCCACATGGCGGATAGCCAAAGAAAAGATCAAACGATCCAAGGGAATGATGCGGCGCACCTCGATCGCCGCAAAAAGATTGGTGGCCGATTTTTCCCCAAATCCATCGCGGTTTTTCAGCTTTTTGAAAGGGTTATCGGCATCTCTTTGGGCAAGCGTAAAGATGTCAGCGGGCTGTTTCACCGGCAAATCAGGGTCAGCAAAGAACATCTCAACCTGCTTGGCCCCCAAACCCTCGATATCAAAGGCCCCGCGCGATACGAAATGCTTCAACCGCTCCACCCCTTGGGCTGGGCAGATCAATCCACCCGTGCAACGGCGCACGGAATCGCCGATTTCTCGGTGGGCGGGGCTGCCACATTCAGGGCAAATGGACGGAAAATCATAGGGTTGGGCTGCGATGTTACGCTGAGATAGGTCAATGTCAGCGACTTTGGGGATCACATCGCCCGCGCGGTAAACCTGCACCCAATCGCCAAGGCGGATATCTTTGCCCTCGCGGATCAGCGACCCTTTAGAATCTCGCCCAGCAATGTAATCTTCGTTGTGCAAAGTTGCGTTGGCGACAACCACGCCTCCTACGGTCACGGGTTGTAATCGTGCAACGGGCGACAAGGCCCCCGTGCGCCCCACCTGAATGTCAATCGCCAAAAGCCGTGTCCAAGCCAGTTCAGCGGGGAATTTATGCGCGATGGCCCATCGCGGTGTGGTAGAGCGAAGCCCCAAACGGTCCTGCAAAGACAGATCGTTCACCTTGTAAACCACGCCGTCGATGTCATAGCCCAATGTGGCCCGCAACGCTTCGATTTTGCGATATTGGGCGAGCAGATCGGCGGTTGTGTGGCACAATGACGTCAAGGGATTAACTTTAAATCCCATGCGTTTGAACGCCTCTATTGACTCGATTTGCGTAGGGCCCAGCGACTGCGAGACAACCCCCCACGCATAGGCAAAAAAGCGCAAAGGTCGCGCGGCGGTGATGCTTGCATCCAACTGCCGCAAAGATCCCGCCGCTGCATTGCGCGGATTTGCAAAAACCTTGTCACCGCGTGCCGTCTGCCGCGCGTTTAGATCCGCAAAATCAGCATGGGACATATACACTTCCCCCCGCACCTCTATCAAAGGCGGCGCCGCGCGAAGGGTTTGGGGAATATCCAAAATGGTCCGCGCATTTTCAGTAACGTCTTCGCCCACCTCCCCATCGCCGCGGGTGGCGGCTTGCACCAAGATGCCGTCTTCATAGCGCAGGTTCAGCGACAATCCGTCTATCTTGGGTTCGGCCGTATAACTCACCTCAGCAATGTTGAGAAATCGCTTCACCCTATCATCAAAATCGCTCACGTCGCTTTGCGCAAACGCATTCTCAAGACTAAGCATCCGCACGCGGTGGGCCACCTTGCCAAAACCCGCACCGATAGCCCCGCCCACCTGATCTGAGGGGCTATCTGCACGTTTAAGTGCGGGAAACCGCGCCTCGATCGCGGCATTGCGGCGTTTTAGCGCGTCATACTCTGCGTCCGATATCTCGGGCGCGTCCAGCGTGTGGTAGCTTGCATTCGCGTTGCCCAATACTTGGGCCAGGCGTGCCAGTTCTGCCTGCGCCTGCGCCTGATCCAGATCGTGAACCGCAATATCCATGCCCGCCCCCTGTTTGACGCAGGTTATGCGGCGGCGAGACAAAATTCCAGCGCTCAGGCGCTGGCAGCTAACCGCGGCAGATCGACGGCTGCGGGTTCGCGCAGCACATAGCCCCTGCCCCAAACCGTTTCTATGTAGCTTTGCCCACCGGTCGCCTCTGCCAGTTTTTTGCGCAGCTTGCAGATGAAGACATCGATAATCTTCAACTCTGGCTCGTCCATGCCGCCGTAAAGATGGTTTAAAAACATCTCTTTGGTCAGCGTGCTGCCTTTGCGCAGGCTCAGAAGTTCAAGCATTTGATATTCTTTGCCCGTCAGATGCACCGTACGCCCGTCGACATCAACGCTTTTGGCATCCAGATTGACCAGCACTTTGCCCACCCGAATAACTGATTGTGCATGGCCTTTTGAACGACGAATGATGGCGTGAATGCGCGCCACCAGTTCTTCGCGGTGGAAGGGCTTGGTCAAATAATCATCCGCACCAAAGCCAAAGCCTTTTAGCTTGCTGTCGGTATCATCTGCCCCCGACAAGATCAGTATCGGCGTTTCGATCCGCGCAAGGCGCAATTGGCGCAGCACTTCATGGCCAGACATATCCGGCAGGTTCAGATCCAAAAGGATCAGATCGTAATCGTACAGCTTCGCCAGATCTATGCCGTCTTCGCCCAGATCGGCGCAATACACGTTCAAATTCGCATGTCCCAGCATCATTTCAATGCTGCGCGAGGTCGTCGGATCGTCTTCCACCAAAAGAATGCGCATCTTTAAAAATCTCCGTCCTAGAGTGCCCGTTAATGACTTTGCCGATCAAGGGTTAATGAACCGTAAGTTTTTCAGAACGAAACCAGAAAATCATCTAAAGTTGTCGATATTTCTGCAAAGTTGTAACCCGCAGCGCCTTGTCGCCATGTTTTTCAACCGCCGTCCGCCACAGGGTGAACTCTTCCTCACTTAACCCATAGCGGTCCAGCGCATCGCTGTGGGCCAGTAAGCCGTATTGTACCGCCTTAACCACTACGGCTTTGCGGCTGGCCACCCAGCGCCGTGTATCACTTGCGGGCAAATCGGCCCGACTTAGAATGCTGCCATCGGGCAACGTAATATGGCGCGGGCCATCAACTTTCTTCAAATACATGGTCCTCTCCCTCTCTCACTTCCCCAAAATTGCGCCCATCGCCCTAACGAAGCGTGAAGCAAGGGGTTGAGACTGCGCCGCATTTTCCTATATTGAAATGCATTCCCTTAACTTGGCCGCAATCATGCTGGACGGAAAATTGAACTCTCTGGGGCTGCCCAAGGCCCCGGCTGACACCCGCGTCGTTGTTGCGATGTCGGGCGGTGTTGATTCGTCGGTGGTGGCGGCTGTCCTTAAGGACGAAGGCTACGACGTGGTGGGTGTCACCTTGCAGCTTTATGACCACGGCGCTGCACTGGCCAAAAAGGGCGCTTGCTGTGCCGGGCGCGATATTCACGATGCCCGCCGCGTGGCCGAGCAGATGGGCTTTGCGCATTATGTGCTTGATTATGAAAATACCTTTCGCCAAGCCGTGATCGAGGATTTCGCCGATGCCTATCTGGCAGGTGCCACCCCCGTGCCCTGCATTCGCTGCAATGAGCGCGTCAAATTCAAGGATCTCTTGGCCACTGCCAAGGATCTGAACGCCGATTGCATGGCCACTGGGCATTATATCCAGCGCAAAATGGGCCTCGGACCAGAACTGCACCGCGCCGCCGATGCCAACCGCGACCAAAGCTATTTTCTCTTCTCCACCACACCCGACCAGCTGGACTATCTGCGCTTTCCCTTGGGCCACCTGCAATCCAAGGCCGAAACCCGCGCTTTGGCCGCCAAATATGGCCTGTCGGTGGCAGATAAGCCCGACAGTCAGGACATCTGCTTTGTGCCCAACGGCAACTACGCCGCCGTGATCGAAAAACTGCGCCCAGGTTCTGCCGATCCGGGTGAGATTGTCGATCAATGCGGTCGCGTGCTGGGGCTGCACAACGGCGTGATCCACTACACCGTGGGCCAGCGCAAAGGCTTGGGCGTGGGTGGGCTTGAAGAACCGATCTACGTTCTGCGCCTTGATCCGGCCACCCGCCGCGTGATCGTAGGCCCCAAAGCCGCCCTTGCCACCCGCACCGTGCCGGTGCGCGAGATCAACTGGCTGGGCGATACGCCCTTCACCTCTGGCCCCCACCAGATCGAGGTCAAGGTCCGCTCCACCCGCCCGCCCCGCGCCGCAATCGTGCGCCCGCTGTCTGCCACCACCGCCGAAGTTGAACTCCTTGACCCCGAAGACGGTGTTGCCGCAGGCCAAGCTTGCGTCTTTTACGACCCTGCCTCCACCCGCGTTCTGGGTGGCGGCTGGGTCTGGCGGGGCCTCTAATCCCTTTCACATTTGCCCAAATATCCACTGGGGTTTCTCAAGGGGAGGCGTGCCTCCCCTTGAGGCAGGGGGTGCGGGGGGCGGCAGCCCCCCGCCTTCCCCCCCCCCGCCTTCCC
>CANIKY010000041.1 GCA_947468085.1 Paracoccaceae bacterium
AAGGCGGGTTCGATCTGGTTGTAAAACACGCGCCCCAGCCCCGAAATACCCTGATGCTCCAGCCGCATGGCCGGGTTCACGCGTCCTTCAGTCATTGTGCAAGCTCCCATCATCGCCAACCGGCGAATCCCTTGATTTCAAGTCTGACGGCCGGACGAACAGCCGCCGCGCAAACCCCGTGCCAACAGGTTCTGCACAAAAGATGTATAACATACAGATTTCAAACGGGAAAAGCGCTGATTTGTGGCGTTAGCGCAACCATCCTTAGGTTAGCGCAACCAAATGTGTTGGGCGCCCATGTCTGTCGTGTTTTTGCCAAAATCGTTGGAAAGGGGCACGAAAAAGCCATAAAGTATTAACTTTAGTATTGCCTTTATATCCTAAAGAACGGAAGACTGCTGCAGCTTAGAAAAAACGCATAGATTGGAAGCGCGCTATGGCCCGAATTGCACTTGTAGATGATGACCGTAATATTCTGACGTCCGTCACCATGACGTTGGAATCTGAAGGGTTTGAAGTTGAAACCTATAACGATGGCCAATCAGCCCTTGATGCCTTCAGCCGGCGGATGCCGGATATGGCGGTGTTAGATGTCAAACTGCCGCGCATGGATGGGATGGATCTTTTGCAGCGCCTGCGTGGCAAAACGCGCATGCCAGTGATTTTTCTCAGCTCAAAAGATGATGAGATTGACGAGGTCTTGGGCCTGCGGATGGGGGCCGATGATTATGTGAAAAAGCCCTTCAGCCAGCGCATCTTGTTGGAACGTATCCGCGCGCTGCTGCGCCGCCAAGATCCCAGCCCCGCCGCCGAACTGGCCAATTTGGAGGACATTCGCGTGCTAGAGCGTGGCCATCTGCGGATGGACCCTTTGCGTCATGCGGTCGAATGGAAGGGGCAAGAGGTTGCTCTAACCGTGACCGAGTTTATGCTGTTGCAAACTTTGGCCCAGCGGCCGGGCTTTGTGAAAAGCCGCGAGCAGTTGATGGATGTGGCCTATGACGATCAGGTCTATGTCGACGACCGCACGATTGACAGCCACATCAAGCGTCTGCGCAAGAAAATGCGTGGGGTGGATGACGGGTTTAACGCCATCGAAACGCTTTATGGCATTGGTTATCGATATATCGAAGAATGACCGCGATCTTCCAAGGCAACCCACCCAAAAAGGCATCCATGCGCACAGATCCGGCCGGTCTGCGCCGGGCACGGCTGTCTTTGATGCGTGTACCCTTGGCGGGGCAAATCGTAGTGGCCAACGTGGTGGTGCTTGTCGTCGTGATGGCGGGGGTCGTCACCCTTTATCCAACGCCCCCTCTGCAGGGGCGGTTATGGCTGGTCTTTGCCGCAGCCTTAGGGGTGTGCATCGCCCTGTCGCTGGTTTTGGCCGCGGCCATCACGCGCCCCTTGGCGGCCCTTGCCGATGCGGCAGAAATTGGTCGTGTTCCGGGCGGGCGCACCATTGCCCCCGGTCGGGTCTGGATCCCGGACCTTTCCGATCGCCCCGATGAAATAGGGCGCCTGTCTGTCGCCCTGCGCGGCATGGTGACGGCGCTTTGCGACCGGATCGATGCCAACGAACATTTTGCCGCCGATGTCAGCCATGAAATCAAGAACCCCCTTGCCAGCTTACGCTCTGCCGTGGGTTCTTTGCGCATGATCACCAAGGTGGAACAGCGCGAAAAGCTTTTGGATGTCATCGACCATGATGTGCGGCGTCTGACACGTTTGGTCAGCGACATCTCTGCCGCCTCGCGCCTTGATTCGGATCTGGTCAAGGAAGAGGAAGAGCCGTTTAATCTTCGCAAGACCTTGATAAACCTTACTGACCATCTTGCCACACAGGCGCAGTGGAAGGGGGTTGACCTGATTACCGATTTTCCCGATCAACCCCTTAATCTAGTGGGAATAGAAGCTCGGTTGGCGCAGGTCTTTGTCAATCTGATCACCAACGCCATTTCTTTTTGTGCTGCGGGCGATGCCGTGCGCATCTGGGCGCGCAAGCGCGACAATCGGGTGTTGGTCGTGGTCGAAGATACTGGCCCCGGCATCCCAGAACAGGCGCTGTCAAAGGTGTTCCTGCGCTTTTATTCAGAACGCCCCGATAGCGATTTTGGCAACCATTCTGGCCTTGGCCTTGCCATATCCAAACAGATTGTCGAGGCGCATGGTGGTGTGATCTGGGCTGAAAACATTCGCGCCGACGAGGCTGATCTGCGCGCTACCCCCTTGGGCGCGCGCTTTGTGGTGGGCCTACCAGTATGACGGCGCAGATCCTCCACGCCAGTTGCGTGGCATGGCAGGGCCGTGGGGTGCTGATTTTGGGGCACTCAGGCGCGGGAAAATCGGCGCTGGCTTTGCAGTTAATGGCTTATGGCGCCGATCTGGTGGCAGACGACCGCACCGAATTGCAGGTGGAAGCCGATGTGCTGACAGCCCGCCCCCCCACCACGATACAGGGCCTGATCGAGGCGCGCGGCCTTGGGTTGCTGCGCGTGCCGTTTGTGCCCCAAGCCCAAATTGCGCTGGTGGTTGATATGGATCAGACCGAAACCCACCGCCTGCCACCAGAGCGTGAGATCAGTCTTTTAGGGATAAGTTGTCCTTTGGTGCTGGCCGTGCCAATGGGCCATTTTCCTGCGGCCGTTCTGTGCTATCTTAAGGCTGTGCGTTTCGCCTGACAGACGGCCCAAGTTTGACCCAATGACCGACCCTTCAGAAAGCCATAGCTTTCACCACCTTATTCTTGTCACCGGACCTTCGGGGGCTGGTAGGTCAACTGCGTTTCACGCGCTGGAAGATCTGGGCTATGAGGTGATCGATAACTTGCCCCTTAGTCTGATCCCGCGCTTGATAGACGGCCCGCCGCTGGACAGGCCCATCGCCTTGGGGCTGGATGTGCGCAACCGCGATTTCAGCACGACTGCTGCAATTGAATTGATCGACCGCCTCACCCGCGACCCGCGGGTCACGTTGGATGTCTTGTATCTCGATTGCGCGCCCGGCATCTTGCAAAGCCGCTACAGCCAAACCCGTCGACGCCACCCCCTAGCCGAGGCCGTTTCGCCCAGCGAAGGGATCGAGCGCGAGATCGACCTTTTGGTCGCCATTCGGGCGCGTGCGGATCATCTGATCGACACCTCAGACCTGTCGCCGCATGACCTTAAGGCCGAGATAGACCACTGGTTTGCCCAAAGCACGGCCACGCGCTTGGCTATTTCGGTGCAAAGTTTCAGCTACAAGCGCGGGCTACCACGCGGCGTGGATATGGTGTTTGACTGCCGATTCTTAGGCAACCCCCATTGGGTGCCCGCTTTACGAGACAAAGATGGCCGCGATGCGGAAGTTTCGGCCTATGTGCAAGCCGACCCAAATTTTGTCGCTTTCTTCGGAAAACTGCAAGAAATGCTCTTCATTCTTCTGCCTGCCCAGTTGCAAGAGGGCAAAGCCCACCTGACAATCGGCTTTGGCTGCACCGGTGGGCAACACCGTTCTGTTGCAGTTGCAGAAAAATTGGCCAAAGTGCTTGCAGAAGCTGGCTGGCAGGTGTCAAAACGTCATCGAGAACTTGAGCGGCGGGGAAACTCCGCAGTGCTTGATGGGATCAGTGGCGAAACAGGGGTAGGTCGCGGGTGATAGGAGTTGTCATCGTCGCACACGGGGGGCTGGCCAGAGAGTATCTCTTGGCCGTTGAACACGTTGTGGGCAAACAAAGCGATATGCAGGCCATCTCGATTGAAGATGACTGTGATCGCGACAAAAAGCAGGCCGAAATTTGCGCTGCGGCCAATGCGGTTGATCATGGCGAAGGCGTGGTGGTGGTGACCGATATGTTCGGCGGCTCGCCGTCAAACCTGTCGCTTATGGCTGGATGTGCCGGCTCAGAGCGGCGGATCATCTACGGCGCCAACCTGCCAATGCTGATCAAGTTGGCCAAATCGCGCGCCTTGCCCGTCAGCGAAGCGGTAACCGCCGCCTTGGAAGCTGGTCGAAAATACATCAACAGCCTTGATCTTGGCATGGGGGCCTAAACTATGGCCCAGCTTTCGCTTTTGATTGTGAATGAAAAGGGGCTTCATGCCCGCGCTTCGGCCAAATTTGTCGAGGTTGTGGAAGAGTTTGAGGCAAGCGCACAGGTGACGCGCGAGGATATGACGGTGTCGGGCGACAGCATCATGGGGCTTTTGATGTTGGCAGCCTCTCTCGGAACCACTATTGAAGTAGAGACAAGTGGCCCTCAGGCCGAGGCGCTTGGAATGGCGCTGACCAAATTGGTGGCCGATCGCTTTGGCGAAGACCGCTAAGCGGTTGGCAAAGGAAGGCGGACGGCTCGTGACGCAAACGCAAATAACCAAGCCTGTGGTGCTGGCTAAGGCTGCCCGCAAGGTAGAGGTGGCCAATAAGTACGACATGCGCCGCCTGTCTTACGCCGGAACCTTCACCAATCCTGCCAAGGTTGTCACAATTCGCGCCATCGAGTGGATCACCGCCAAGGTAAAACTGCTGCAAATGATCCGCAGCTTTGAAAAATCTGGCGCACCGGTGGGTGTGACCTTTTGGTCCAAGGCTGTGGCCCATATGGGCATTCGCATTGACACCCCGCCTGAAGAAATCGCCCGCATTCCCAAAACAGGGGCGGTTGTAGTGGTTGCAAACCATCCTCACGGCTTGGTTGATGGCATGATCATGGGCGAATTGGTCAGCCGAGTGCGGCCAGACTTTCGCATATTGACGCGCAGCCTGTTGACGGGGATTCCCGAAATTGAAGAGTTTATGATCCCCGTCCCCTTCCCGCATGAGGAAAACTCACGCGAGTTGGGCTTGCAGATGCGCGATTTGACCATGGCACATTTGGCGGAGGGCGGCTTGGTTATTCTGTTTCCAGCGGGCAAAGTCGCGTGTTCTGAAACATGGTTTGGCCCCGCGATTGAGGCGGAATGGAACGTCTTCACCCATAAGATGATCACCAAATCGGGGGCGACCATTCTGCCCATCCATTTTACCGGTCAGAACTCGCGCGCTTATCAAATCGCCAACAAACTGGCGGCTACTCTGCGGCAGGGGTTGCTGCTGTATGAAATCCGCCGTGCCCTGTTCAAACCCCAGCGCCCGCATGTGGGCTTGCCCCTGTCGGCCGACGAATTGGACAAGTGGAAGGGAAACCCGCGCGGTTTTCTGGCTTGGCTGCGCGAGCACACCCTGTCTTTGGGCCAAAAGTAACCGCCTAGCCCACCATCGCCGCCGCGCGATTGAGATCGACGCTGACCAATTGGCTGACGCCTTGCTCTGCCATGGTCACGCCAAAAAGGCGGTCCATCCGGCTCATCGTGACGGCGTGGTGGGTGATGACCAAAAAGCGCGTTTCCGTCCTGCGGCGCATTTCGTCCATCAGGTCGCAAAAGCGGGTGACATTGGCGTCATCCAAGGGTGCGTCCACCTCGTCCAGCACGCAGATCGGGGCGGGATTGGCCAAAAAGACGCCGAAGATCAGGGCAAGCGCGGTAAGCGTTTGTTCCCCGCCCGACAGCAGTGACAGGGTCGACAGCCGCTTGCCGGGGGGCTGGCACATGATTTCTAGCCCCGCCTCTAACGGATCATCGCTTTCCACCATGACCAACCGCGCCTCACCCCCGCCAAACAGGTGGGTGAACAGCGTGGCGAAATTGGCGTTGACCTGTTCAAAGGCCGTCAAAAGGCGCTCGCGCCCCTCGCGGTTCAGCCCAGCTATTCCGGCGCGCAGTTTCTTGATTGCCTCTTCAAGGTCGATTTTTTCGGCCACCAGCGCATCATATTCGCCTGATATGGCCTTGGCATCCTCTTCGGCGCGCAGGTTTACCGCGCCCAAAGCCTCGCGCTGGCGTTTCAGGCGGTTCACATCAACCTCAAGTGAGTCGGCTTCTGGCATCCGGTCGGGGTCAAAGCCCAAAGTGTCCAAAAGCTGATCGGGCGTGGCGCTTAGGTCTTCGGCGATGCGGTCAGCGGCTTGGAGTACAGCGGCGCGGGCAGCCTCTTGCTGCACCTCGGCGCGGGCGCGGGCTTCGCGGGCCTCGCTGGCTGAGCGCTCGGCCTCGCGCTCAGCCCCTTGGGCTTGGCGCAGCACCCCCTCGGCTTCGGCCAAGGCATCTGCGGCTTGGTTGCGGCGGGCCTCTGCCGTATTGATCGCTTCGGCCAATTCCTCGCGGCGGTCGCCGATGTCTTCGGGCAGGGCCATGGCTTCGGCCAAGTCTTCCTCGGCCTCTTGCCGCCGTTCGCTAAGTTCGACGCTGCGCTTGGTGGCAGTGTCTTGGCGGTGCTTCCAGCCTGAAAGTTCTTTGACAGCCTCTTGCCGCCGCCGCACCCGCGCTTCGCCTTCGCGCTTTAGCTCGTCATGCGCGGCACGGCGGGTCATCATGGCGATGCGTGCGCCTTCAACCGCCACACGTATATCTTCCACCAAAGCGCGCGCTGCAGCCAAATCGCCCAAGCCCTGCAGGCCAACCTCGGCCTCGGCCAAGCGGTCGCGGGCGAGGGCTGCATCGTCGCTAAAGCGCGCCTCTGCGGCAACAGCCGCTTCCAACCGTCCACCAGTGATTGAGCATTCGCCCTCTG
Source organism: Paracoccaceae bacterium (assembly GCA_947468085.1). Lineage (GTDB taxonomy): Bacteria > Pseudomonadota > Alphaproteobacteria > Rhodobacterales > Rhodobacteraceae > Stagnihabitans. The sequence continues at coordinate 6,589 of CANIKY010000041.1, forward strand.
CACGGGCAGCGGCGCGGTTGGCTTCGGTGACGCGCTGGTCGGCGGTGCGACGCTGATCGCGGGCCAGTTGATCGGCGCGCGCCGCATCGGCCAGCCGCGCTTGCAGCGCGTCATGGGCTTGTGCCGCGCCAAAGGCCTTGGCGGAGGCCTCTTCCAGATCGCGCTTCACCTGAACCAACCGGTTCAACTGCCGCAGCCGCGCCGCCGTGGCCGAGGGCGCATCTGCCGCAGCCGCCCTGAACCCGTCCCACCGCCACATATCCCCATCGCGGCTGACCAACCTTTGCCCGGGGCGCAGGCTGGCCTGCAGGCGCGGACCATCGACCGGGTCTACCACCCCCGTCTGCGAAAGCCGCCGCGCCAGCACATCGGGCGCGCCGACATGACGGGCCAGTGGGGCCGCGCCTTGGGGCAAGGGTTGGGCTGGATCAAACGCCTCAAGCTGGACCCAGCCTGATCCGGCATCGCCCTGCACCTGAGCATTGCGCAGATCATCTGCAAAAGCCGCGCCTAAGGCGGCTTCATAGCCCGCCTCCACCTCTAGCTGATCCAGCAATTGTTGGCCGGCTTGCGCCTCGCGCTGCACAAGCCGGGCGAGGGCGTCCACTTCGGCGCGCAGGGCATTCGCCTCGCCCTCTGCACCTGATCTGACGGCGCGCGCCTCGGCCTCGGTTGTTTGGGCGGTGGCGCGGGCGTCTTCAGCGCGCGTCAGCGCCTCTTCGGCGGCTTCCGCAGCACCAAGCGCTGTTTCTTGCACCTCGCGCGCGGCTTCCGCCGTTTCAAGCGCTGTCGCGACAGCTTCTTGCGCCACTTGCACGGTGTCAGTGGCGCGCGCGGCCTCGTCTTGCAAACGCTCTAAAGCTTTGCGGTTGTCCACCACCAAGCGTTCTGCCGATTGATGGCGCGCGGCTAAGCGGGCGGCGTCTTCGGTCGTTTGCGCCAAATCGTCTTCGCGGGTGCCAAGGTCACTGGCTGCGGCGCGGGCGAGGTTTGCGGCGTCTGACAGGCGCTCTTCTTGCCCCTCGCTGGCGCGCGCCAATTGGTCAACTTCCCACACCAGCCGCTCGATCATCTCGGCGGCGTCGCGGTTCAGCGACACCTCGCGCTCACCGTCGCGGTCCATCTGCAAGATGCGGGCGTTCAACGTCTCTATGCTGGCTAAGGCCCGCGTCTCCTCGGCGGCCAGTGCATCGCGCTGCAGCATCAAGCGTTGCAAGATGGCGCCAGCCACCACCTCTTCCTCGCGGCGCGCTGGTATATCGCCCTCGGCATCCTCGCGTCCTTTGAACGCGACGCGCGCGTTAAGCTCGGCCTGAGCAGCCACTGACAGGCGCTGGCGCAGGGCAAATTCCGCGGCCGCCCGCGCTACTTCCGCCTCGCGCCAACGGCTATATAGCAACATTCCCTCGGCTTGCCGCAACTCGGTGCCAATCTCGCGGTAGCGCGCAGCCTGCTTGGCCTGCCGCGTCAGGGTGGAAAGCTGTTGCGCCAAGCCTTCCAGCACATCATCTACCCGCAGCAGGTTCTGCTCTGCTGCCGATAGGCGCAGTTCGGCCTCATGGCGGCGCTGGTACAGGCCGCTGATCCCCGCCGCCTCCTCCAAGATCATCCGCCGGGCCTTGGGCTTGGCGTTGATCAGTTCTGTGATCTGCCCCTGCCGAACCAACGCGGGTGAGTGTGACCCCGTTGACGCGTCGGCAAACAACATCTGCACATCGCGCGCGCGCACATCCTTGGCATTGGCTTTATAGGCTGACCCCGCATCGCGCGTGATCCGGCGCACCACTTCAATCGTGTCCGCATCATTAAAGCCCGAAGGCGCCAAACGGTCTTGATTGTCGATGATCAACGACACTTCTGCAAAATGCCGCGCCCCGCGCCCGCCAGAGCCGTTGAAGATCACATCCTCCATCCCGCCGCCGCGCATGGCAGAGGGGCGGTTTTCCCCCATCACCCAGCGCAGCGCCTCTAACAGGTTCGACTTGCCGCACCCATTGGGCCCGACAACACCGGTCAGCCCCTCCATGATCATCAGATCGGTGGGATCGACGAAACTCTTAAACCCGTTCAGGCGCAGCCGCGTCAGGCGCATTAGATCCCTTTCTGTAACGAAATTCTATCTTGGCCAAGCCTAAGGACAAGTCAACCAAATCGACCCCCGCCATCATCTTGGCCCAAATACTTTTTTGCGACGTTGGGTTTGCAAAAAACCACTCATGGCTACAGTGCGCCTGCTATGCATGGGCTAAGCCCTTGGCATTTGGCACAGGTTTCTTCGATGGACGGCATTTCGCATCAAGCAGGCTGCAAAGCGGCCAAAGTTTTCAGATTTCGGCGCGCAGGGTCAGCATCGTCAGCGGGTGGATATCCACTGGTACCCCCACCGCAGCTCCGCCAAGCGCGCCCCAGCAATTGCCGCAGCCCAGCCCCGCAATCGGTGCTGAAAGCCGTCGGCCTGATCCCTTGATGGGCGCAGGCGTACTTTGCCCAAATATACATCCCCAGCCTTCAGGATGGTGCGCGGCATCGTCTGGTTCATCACTTTTTGTGGCAAACTGGCTAGGTTGGCGTTAAGGTGGGGAACAAGCTTAGCAGGGGGGCGGTAAGATGATCACAAAGCAATTGGCGCATGTTTGCGTGTTTAGCCATGATCTCACACAGGCAGAAAGCTTCTATGTCGGTGGCTTGGGTTTGACGAAGTGCTTTAACTTTTTGAAGAACGGCGCTTGGGTCGGGTTATACCTTTCCTGCGGCGAGCGTACTTTCATTGAGGTTTTTTTGCACGACGAGGCCCCCATTGACCGATCTGGTCAAGTCAACCACCTGTGCCTTGAGGTCGAGGATCTGGCCGCCTGTGTCGCCGAACTTCGCGCCAAGGGCATAGAAGTGACAAAGCCGAAATATGGCTGCGACGACACATGGCAGGCTTGGCTGAAAGATCCGTCGGGCAGCTTGGTGGAATTATTTCAGTACACCGCAAAAAGCGCCCAATTTGTCGGTGGTGACCGCGAGATTGACTGGTAAGGGTAGCCCGCCTTAGCCGTCACCGTCTTTCAACCGCAGAACCATCGCCAGCGCGCCCAGTTTTAAAATGCACGGTACGACAGCATAGGCCAAGGTCAGTGTCATCAACGCAGAGACGCTGTTGATTTGTCCGGGGACAAAACCGTTCCACTGCAAGATCGGCATTACGGCAAAGGCGGCCAGCGCTAGCCCCAGTTTTCCGGCAAAAGCCCAGATGCCAAAGGCCAAAGAGGCCTGAAGACCCGCCCTTGTCAGCACCACCGAAAACATGGCGGGCAGCAGAACTGTGTCAGCCCCAAGGGCTGCACCTGATGCGGCGCAGATGACGGCAAACGGCACAAAGTCACCCGGTGCCAAAAAGGCCGATCCGGCAAAACAGGCAATTGCCAGCGGCATGGCGATCAAAAGGGTCATTTTGGCCCCAATCCGTCCCCTTATGCTCAACCAAAGCGGAACGCTGGCCCCGGCACACAGAAAGAAAAGGGTCAGCAACAACCCTGCCTTGCCGGGCAGTTGCAACCGATCTTCCACAAAGAACAAAAACAGTGTCGAGGTCAGGGCCACGGGTAGGCTATTGACCAAGGCAAGACCCAAAAGCCGCAAGGCACCCGCTTGCCCCAAGCCCGCCAAAGACAAAGCCCCGCCCAAGATCGCGGGCCGTCGCCAAAGGGGCCGCGTGACAACCGCCGTGATCACAGCCAAAAGTCCCAGCGCGATGCCAAAGGCCGGATAGCCCTGTGCGCTGGCCCCCAATCCGACCAGAACCGCAGGCGCACTTGCGGCCAAAAGAACGCCCGCCAGCATTCCCCCCTCGCGGTACGCCGCCAGCGTCATCAACGCGTCAGGCTCTGCCCGCAAGGCCAGCGTGGCGCTGCGCCCATAAAGTAAGATCGACCCCAAACTATAGGCTGCAAACAACAGCGCCAAAACCACCACCATCTGCACCGTCAAAAAAGGCCCTGGCTTTAGGGAAAACAGCACAGGATAGCCCACCGCCAAGCCTGCCGCCGCCGTCATTGCAAAGGCCGCTTGCGCTTTGGGCCAACGGTCAATTGTCCAGCCGATCACGGGGTCTTGCACCAAATCCATCAGGCGGATCACCAACAAAATCAAGCCAATCGTGCCAAGTCCCATCCCTAGATTGACAGAGGCAAACTGCGGCAGATGTATGTAAAGCGGAATGCCGGTTGCAGCCAACATCGCCGCGTAAAGGCTGACCCTTGGGTAGTGCATGTCAACTTTCTCCCGCGGCGACTATTTTGACGCAAGCTATAGCCTTCAGGGCGCGATCCCAAGGGGCAAGCGGCCGCATCGCCATTCTTTCACTGTGAAACACACGCGACCTCGGCCTAGACTCTTTAGTGGATACCCATTAGAGTAGTCTAGGTAACTTGATCTGATCTTTCGGATTTCAGTCAAGATTATGACGGTCGCGACGGATGAAGTTTGAACGACTGCGATGACCAAAAACGGGCGCGCCTAGTCGATTTGTGTGTGGTAGGGATTTTCAAGGTGCGGCGAAGTCTGATGATAAAGTGTTTTTCGGACATTTTACCTAGTCAGTGTCCCGGTGGGACAAATACCGGCACGACGCCCCAACTATTCAGGGGTGTTCGTCGACATAATGCGCCGTTTTGGAAACCAAAACCTTGGCGTGATACCTCTAATTTGGCGGCTTTTCTGCTAAAGTTGAAAGGTTCACCGATTGTCGGTGATAGACCTATTCATGCGGATTATCCCCATTGCCAAATGCAAACTTCGGACCAAGTTGGTTTTTTGAAGTCCACCGATGGTGTTTCTAAATGGTTATCAGATTGAGGAAAGAATGCGTATATTGCTTGCAGACGATCAGGAACTGGTCCGTGACACCATTGCAGCCTTTTTGCGGCAGGAGGATGGGCTGACAGTCGAAGTTGCGCGTGATTTTCCCACCGCACTGGACCTTGTGCGCAGCATGGGGGCGTTCGATTTGGTCCTGTTAGACTATATGATGCCCGGAATGAACGGCTTGGCGGGTTTGGCCGCCATGAAAAAGCAGCAAGGCACAAAGCCGGTTGCCATTATTTCGGGCAAGGCACCACGGGCGATAGCCGAACAGGCCCTGTCAGAGGGGGCAGCGGGCTTCTTGCCCAAGACCATGTCCACCCGTTCTTTGGTGGCAGCCGTCCGCTTCATGGCAGCCGGAGAGGTTTATGCCCCGATCAGTTTAATGACTGAACGCGACACAACCCCCGTCACTGTCGCGGGGGCCCAACTCACCTCCCGTGAGATGGATGTGCTTAAACGTTTGTGCCGTGGTCTTGCCAACAAAGAAATCGCCCGCGAACTGGAACTGCAAGAAGTGACAGTCAAGCTGCACATCAAGACGTTGTACCGCAAGATCGCCGCCAAGAATCGTACCCACGCCGCCATGATCGCCAAAGAGGCAGGGCTTTACTAGATATATCCGAAAGGATATTTTTACCACCCTAAGAGTACACTCGTATCCATCCGAGTGGGACGACAGGCCACATGAGTATGGTACCCTGGAGGCATTGCAATGTTCGTGAGGAAGTTTGAAATGTCGCGTTTTGTCAGCATTTTTGCGGTACTTTTGGCATGTCTTTTTCTGGCAACTTTGTCAGCAGCCCGCGCCCAAGCCGTCGCCTTTGCGCCTTATCAGGGCACGCCGATTGTGACGGTGAGTGGCACTATCACGGGCACCAATTCGGCGGATGGATTGGTACTGGACTTAGACCAACTGAAAGCTTTGCCGCAGCACAGTTTTGCCACCTCTACCCCATGGACCCAGGCCAAGGCGACGTTTCAGGGGGTTTTGCTGAAAGATTTTATTGCCGCCGTTGGTGCATCGGGCACACTCGTCACAATCACCGCTTTGGATGATTACTCCAACTCTATCCCCATCACGGATGCTAAGGATGATGGCCCCATTCTGGCCTTTTTGATGGATGGCGAACCGATATCCGTTCGTGACAAGGGACCACTTTGGTTGATATACCCGTTTGATGATAATGCAGAGTATCGAACTGAAGAAACCTATGCACAGTCGGTCTGGCAGATCGCGCGGATAAAATTTGGCAATTAGCCCCAAAGCCCAACCCATGGTCACGAAACCTGCGTTCTGGACACTCGCCCTTCAAAGGCTAAAGCCTGCGATCATTGTTTTGGCGGCCATATCGATGTGCGTTGTTGCGGTCTTGTGGCTGCGGCTTCAAACCGAGATGAAGACCTATCGGCAAGAGGCGATTGATAACATCCATTTTAATGTGGCCCAAATTGAAGTGGATCTTGTTCGCTTTCAGGCCGAGGTCGGAATTATGGCGCTTCAGCCCGAAGCACCTTTGACCGAACTGCGCAAACGGTTTGATCTGCTTTACAGCCGCTTTCAGTCTATCCTTAAAGGGAAGATTTTTGTCGCCCTCGACAGGGGCGAAATCGTGGCCAAATTGGACACGAAGGTGGAAGAATTCCTCGACCAAACGACCCCATTGATCGATTCCTCTGATCTGGAATTGCGCGCCGCCCTGCGCCAAATCGACGCCGAGGCCAGCACGTTGCGCTTGGAACTGCGTACCTTGCTCATCCAACTGGTCACACGGTATGCAGCCATGGCCGACGAGCGCCGCGCGGCCTTTACCGCCTTGGTGCAGCGGGCCGCCTGGGCGGGGGCAATCGTTATCACGGCTTTGGCGACGCTGTCGGCACTGGTGCTTTGGTTGAACCGGCAGACCATGCGTTTGGCTGATCAAACCGTGCGCCTGTCTTCGCGCTTTGCGGCCACGGTTGAAACATCGTTGGATGCAATCATCGTGACAGATGAAAAAGGCAAGGTGTTGGATTTCAACAATTCTGCCGCTGTCAATTTCGGGTATAGTCGGCAAGAGGCGATTGGTGGCGATCTTGAGCATTTGATCATGCCACCCACGGCGCGGGCACCTTATTCAGCCATGATGTCGCAGATCAAGACGGACGGCTTGCTTCAAGATGCCAACTCTGGCCGCTTTCAGATGACAGGCATGCGCAAAGGGGGGGCAGAGTTTCCGCTAGAACTGGCCGTGGCAAGCCACAATACGGCCGAAGGCATGATTTTCATCGCTTTTCTGCGCGACATTTCCGATCGTGTCCAAGCAGAGGCTGCCTTGGTTCAGGCCCGCGATGCGGCCATGGCGGCAGAGAAGTCAAAGACCAACTTCATGGCTGTGATGAGCCATGAAATGCGCACCCCCCTGAACGGCGTGATGGCCGCGCTTGAGATTGCCGCAGGCATGACGGCCAACGCCAAACAGGTGCGCTTTTTGGATCTCGCGCAGTCTTCGGCGCGGCAGTTGTTGCGCCACGCCAATGATGTCTTGGACATCTCAAAGGTAGATGCGGGAAAATTGCACCTTTTGGAAGAACAGTTCGATATGGCGGCATTGGCCGAAGATCTTGTTGCAGGCTTGCGTCCCTTGGCCATTCAAAAGGGCACAAAGGTGGTCGTCAAACCTTTAGGACCTTTGCCGCGACTGGTCGGAGATTATTTCCGCATCAGCCAGATCATCCAAAACTTTCTAACGAATGCGCTGAAATTTACCGATGGTGGCCAGATCACCCTCGAGATCGAGGCGCAGCACCGCAAGGACGCCTTTTTGGATGTAGAGGTTCGGGTCATCGACACGGGCATTGGTATTGCCGAAGGTGATCAGGCGAAGATCTTCGAAGATTTTGTCATGCTGGATCAGTCGCTGGTGCGCACCAGTGGCGGCACAGGATTGGGCTTGGCCATTGCGCGCAGATTGGCCCAAGCGATGGGCGGCGACGTTGGGGTTGAAAGTGAATTGGGCGAGGGCAGTTGCTTTTGGATGCGTTTGCCCTTGGCGATAGCCAGCACGCCCAAGCAAAGCGACATGCCCAAGCCGCAGGCTCCCCAGTCAATGGATCCGATGGATGTGCTGGTGGTTGAAGACAACGCCACCAACCGCATCGTCTTGGAAGAAATGCTGCACCAGATGGGCCACAATGTCACCATGGCCACAGATGGCCGTCAGGGCATGGAAGCCGCCCGCGCGCACCCGTTCGATGTGATCTTGATGGATATTTCGATGCCCGTTATGGACGGCTTGGCCGCGACCGCCCTTATCCGCGAGGAAGGCCTGTCAACGGGCAGCCGAATCTTGGCCGTCACCGCGCATTCCATGCCCGCAGACTTGGAGCGGTTTCAGAAAGCCGGAATGGACGGCTGCCTGACCAAGCCAATCTCTTTTGGCAACCTTGCAAAGTCATTGCTGGGCGATGACGAGATAACAGAACCCGAGGTGACCGCCAAAGCGCTGGCTATAAACCTCGCCCGAATAGATGACCTGCGCGAAGGCTTGGGACCTGCCGGCCTGGCCCGCATGTTGGCCCGCTTTCGCGCTGACGCCCCTGCATTTCAGGCGCGCCTTTTGGCGGCTTGTGCACCAGACAAGTGCGCTGATCTGATGCCCATCTGCCATGAAGGTGCCGGGGTTTGCGCCATGGTCGGTGCGCCGGCCTTGCAACAGCTTTACGCTAGGGCCGAAGAGTTGTGCCGCAACGGCGACGAAGCCAAGGCATCCGAATTGATCACAGCTCAGGTTCAGCGGTTATGGGAACAGACAGAAGCCGCGATTTTGGACTTGGACCTGCTTGGTTAAACCACGCCTTTGCTTGGGCTTGGCAGGGTGCAAAACGCATCCCGCAGTGCGGATAGAACCTTGGTCATCTCGGGTGCTGCGATGGAATACAGCACACTTTTCCCGCGCCGCTCTGTGCGTACTAGCCCTTCGGCACGCAGGCGCATCAGGTGTTGGGACACCGCAGGTTGCGAAGACCCCAGTGCTTGGGTCAACGCGCCTACGCTTTGCGCGCCGTCAATCATATGACAGAGCAGTTCCAACCTGCCCTCATGCCCAAGCACCTTAAGAAAGGCCACCGCGCGTTGCAGGGCCTCGGGCTGGCCATTGGGATCAAAGCGGATGATGGCAGTGTCGGTGGCTGGCATAGGGAACCCATCTGAAGCGGACGGGAAAAGTTTATATTCAGGGAACTAAATATGAAAGGCCAAAAAGTCTGATCGCAGCCCCAACCCTGCGCCAAGTCCCGCCCCGACCGAAGATTTACCACAGCCCGACACCCCCATAATGACCAAGCGCACCGTCATAAAGAGGCCGTGATCCCCCCGTCGACATACAAAATATGCCCGTTCACGAATGAAGATGCCTCTGACGCCAGAAAGATCGCAGCAGCCACCAATTCCTCAACCTGACCCCAGCGGCCTGCGGGGGTGCGCTTTTCCAACCAAGCCGAAAAGGCCGGGTCCGCCACCAGTGCCGCATTCAACGGCGTGTCAAAATAGCCGGGTGCGATGGCGTTGCAATTTAGCCCATGTTTGGCCCAATCGGCGGCCATCCCCTTGGTCAGGTTCCCCACCGCCCCTTTGGTCGCCGTGTAAGGTGCTATCGAAGGGCGGGCGAGCGCTGTCTGCACCGAAGCGATGTTGATAATCTTGCCCCGCCGCCGTGCAATCATATGCCGCGCCACCGCTTGGCCCACATGAAAGACGCTGGCAATGTTGGTTTGCAGCAGGGCTTCAAAGGCTTCGGGCGGAAAATCCTCTAGCGGGGCGCGGTGCTGCATGCCAGCATTGTTGATCAAGATGTCAATTGGGCCAGTTTCCGCCTCAAACCTATCCACAGCTGCGCGCACCTGCGCGTGCTGGGTGGCATCAAAGGGCAGAGCCAAGGCCCCGTCGATCTGTGCCACCGCCGCCGCCAGTTTTTCCCCGTCGCGCCCGTTCAGCACCACCTGCGCTCCACCCGCAGCCAAGCCTTTGGCCAAGGCAAAACCGATGCCCTGCGACGACCCCGTGATCAAAGCGCGCCGTCCGGTTAAATCGAAACGAGAGATGCTCATCCTACCCGCCCTTTAGCTGCCGAATAGGCCCTCGACACGATTGGTTGCAAAGGTCATCTTATTGATACCAATCCCTGTCAAGCTGCCACACTTAGGAAACCCCATGACCAAACCCCATGTTCTGCAAATGGGATCTTATCCCGACTGGGACCAGTCCCCGCTAGAGGCGGCCTATCAGATGCATGCCTATCATGCGGCGGCTGACAAGGCAGTTTTTTTGGCAGAAGTAGGGCCAAAAATCCGCGCCATTGCCACCAATGGTGGGGCAGGGGCGGGGCCTGCGGTGATTGCGGCTTGCCCTAATCTGGAAGTGATCAGCATCTACGGCGTGGGCTATGACGCGGTGGATATGGCTGCTTGCAAAGCGCGTGGCATCCGCGTGACGAACACGCCCGATGTGCTGACCGATGACTGCGCCGATCTGGCGGTGGGCATGGTTCTCGCACTGGCGCGGGGCATGGTGCCTGCCGCAGCCTTTGCCCGCGCCGATTGGACCAAGGGCAGTTTTCCTTTGCAGCGCCGCGTGACGGGGATGAAGGCTGGCATCTTGGGCCTTGGCCGCATTGGCCTGCAAGTGGCCAAGCGGTTGCAGGGCTTTGACATGGACATCGCCTATTGTGGCCGCAGCCCTAGGGATGTGCCCTATACCTATATCGCGGACCCCGTTGCTTTGGCCGCGCGGTCTGATGTGGTGATCGTCACTGCTTTGGCCAATGCGCAAACCCGTCACATCGTCAACGTGCAGGTATTGCAGGCTTTGGGGCCAAAGGGGCTGCTTGTGAATATTTCGCGCGCGCCCAACATCGACGAAGAGGCGTTGCTGAACGCTCTGGAAACCGGGGCCTTAGGGGGGGCCGCTTTGGATGTGTTTGAGGGCGAACCCCATTTGAACCCGCGCTTTCTGGCGCTGCCCAATGTGCTTTTGCAACCCCACCACGCCTCTGGCACGGTGGAAACGCGGCGCGCTATGGGGCAACTGATGCGCGACAATCTGACGGCGCATTTTGCAGGCCAAGCCCTGCTGACGCCGGTGGTCTAGCGCAACGCACAGTGACAAAGGCCAAGTTCAGCATCTCGACAGCGCCGTTTCAGCGCCGCATGATCGGGATGCAACAAAGGGTGGAATGATGCGCAACGGTGGGCAAATATTGGTAGAAAGCCTTGTGGCGCTTGGGGCCAAAAAGGCCTTTGGCGTGCCGGGCGAAAGCTATCTGGCTGTCTTGGATGCCATGCACGACACGGTGGGCCGGTTTGACTATATCTTGTGCCGCAACGAAGGCGGGGCCAGTTTCATGGCTGCCGCTTATGGCAAACTGACTGGCCAACCCGGGATTTGCATGGTCACCCGCGGGCCCGGCGCATCAAACGCCATGATTGGCGTGCATACGGCGATGCAAGATTCCACGCCGATGCTGCTGTTCGTAGGCCAGATTGCCCAATCCGACCGCGAACGCGAAAGCTTTCAAGAGGTGGATTACCGCGCCGTCTTTGGCAGCATGACAAAGTATGTGGTCGAAATCACTGACCCCGCCCGCATTCCCGAACATCTGGCCCGCGCTTGGAAAACCGCAATCTCGGGCCGTCCGGGGCCGGTGGTGGTGTCGTTGCCCGAAGATATGCTAGCGGCTTTGTCCGACACAGCCCCCCTATCCCAACCCCTGCTGAACATATCCCCCGCCCAGCCCGATTCTGTTGCCATGCACCAAGTGCGCACCTTGCTGGCCAAGGCCCAGCGCCCGTTGATCGTGACGGGTGGCACGGGATGGACAGATAAGGGAAAATCCGCCTTGCAAGCCTTTGCCGAGGCGTCAGATATTCCCGTGCTCACCGCCTTTCGCTGCCAAGACGCCTTCGACAACACCTCACCCGTCTTTGCCGGAGAGGCGGGGGTGGGCATGTGGCCCCATGTGGCCGATCTGATCAAGACCGCTGATGTCATTGTGGCCCTTAATCTGCGCATGGATGAGATGACAACCGGAGCCTATACGCTGCTTTCTGTGCCACTTCCCCAGCAAACCCTGATTCATGTGCATCCAGCCACAGAAGAGCTGGGCAAGATCTACATCGCAGCCCTGCCACTTCACGCCGACCCCAACGCCTTTGCTGCAGCCCTGACCCCTCTCGCTGGCCCATGGGCCACATGGCGGGCGCAAGCCCGCGCGGGGTATGACACGGCCTTTGTGGCCCCCCCCCAACCCTCGCCCGTCGATATGGCGGCGGTGATGGCCTATCTGGGCGCTAACCTGCCCGACGATGTGATCGTCACCAACGGCGCGGGCAACTTCGCCGCTTGGCCCAGTCGCCATTTGTGCTTTGGCCCCAAGATGCGGCTGTTGGCCCCGCAGTCGGGGGCTATGGGCTACGGTGTGCCTGCGGCGATTGCGGCCAGTTTGGCCGAACCCGAAAGGATGGTGCTGTGTTTTGCGGGCGATGGCGATTTCCAGATGACCTGCCAAGAACTGGCCACCGCCGCCCAGCACGGCGCGGCCCCTTTGATCCTGATTCTGGACAATGGCATCTACGGCACGATCCGCGCCCATCAAGAACGCCATTTCCCCGCCCGTGTCTTTGGCACGACCATGGTCAACCCCGAATTCACAGCCCTCGCCCGCGCTTACGGCTTTCACGCCCAACGGGTCGAGGCGACCGAAGCCTTTGCCCCTGCCTTTGAACGCGCCATGAAAGCCACAAAATCCGGCATTGGTGCGGTTCTGACGCTTACGATTTCCCCTGAAGCCATTGCGCCACGCCAAAGGATTAGTGCCCTGCGCCAAGCGGGGCTTGCCGCCAAACCATAAAAAGCAAACCACCGCGCAGGTTTCTCTGCGCGGTGGCCATTCTTTAAACCAGCTACGCTTACGCCGCCTTACGCGCCGCCAAGACCATTGCCATCGTCTCGCCCATCGAACTGGGGTTGGGGGCCACGGTAATGCCTGCCGCCGTCAAGATATCGACCTTTTCCTGCGCGCTTTCGCCAAAGGCCGACACGATCGCCCCGGCATGGCCCATCTTGCGCCCCTTCGGGGCTGTCAGGCCGGCGATATAGGCCACGACCGGCTTTTTCATATGGTCGCGGGCATAGGCAGCAGCTTCTGCCTCTTGTGGGCCACCGATTTCGCCGATCATCATCACGGCATCGGTTTCAGGATCGGCCTCGAACAGTTCCAGAATGTCGCGGAAGCTTGACCCGTTGATCGGATCGCCGCCAATCCCGACCGAGGTGGAAACCCCGATCCCCAAAGCTTTCAACTGCGCCGCAGCCTCATAGCCCAAAGTGCCCGAGCGGCCCACGATGCCAATCCGCCCCGGCATATAGATATGCGGCGGCATGATCCCCATGAAGCCTTTTCCGGGCGAGATGATGCCCGCGCAGTTTGGCCCGATGACACGCATCTTGCGCTCGGCCGGATAGCGACGCAGGAAACGCTTGACGCGCATCATGTCTTGGCTGGGAATGCCGTCGGTCACACAGACGGCGGTGCGGATGCCGGCATCTGCAGCCTCCATAATCGCATCCGCCGCAAAGGGCGGCGGCACGAAGATCAGCGAGGCTTCTGCGCCCAATTGCTCGACCGCTTCACGCACAGTGTTGAACAGCGGGCGGTCAAGAATGCTTTCCCCACCTTTGCCCGGTGTCACACCGCCCACCACATTGGTGCCGTGTTTGATCATATCGGCGGCATGGAACGACCCGATCCGGCCGGACATGCCCTGAACGATGACGCGGGTGTTTTCAGTAATCAGAATGGCCATGATGTCCTCCTTAAGCGGCTTTGCGGGGGCGGGCGGCGACAGCGGCTGCGGCAGCTTCGGCCAGGCTATCGGCCGAGATCAAGGGCAAGCCTGACCCATCAATGATGGCCTTGCCCTCTTCGACATTCGTACCCGCCAGTCGCACCACGACCGGGATCGTCAGGCCCACTTCTTTATAGGCTTGCACCACGCCCTGGGCGACCCAATCGCAGCGGTTGATACCGGCAAAGATGTTCACCAATATCACTGACACATTGCCATCGGCCAAAACGGTGCGAAATGCCCGCACAACCCGTTCAGGGCTAGCACCACCGCCGATGTCAAGGAAGTTGGCAGGCTCGCCGCCCGCCAGTTTGATCATGTCCATCGTGGCCATGGCCAGACCGGCCCCATTGATGATGCAGCCGATGTCGCCTTCTAGCCCGACATAAGATAGGCCATGATCGCCCGCCGTACTTTCGCGCGGGTCTTCTTGGCTGCGGTCGCGCAATTCGGCGATTTGAGGCTGGCGGAACAGGGCATTGGTGTCAAACGACATCTTCGCATCCAGCGCCACCAGATCGCCCGAATGGGTGACAACCAGCGGATTGATCTCGACCATCACAGCGTCAAGGTCGCGGTAGGCGCGGTAGCAGGCGCGCAGCGTGGTGACCATCTGTGCGACCTGACCGCCGCGCAGCCCCAGTTGAAAGGCCAACTCACGGGCCTGAAATTCCGACAAACCCGCCGCCGGGTCAACGATCATGCGGCGCAGGCTTTGAGGGTCTTTATCGGCCAGATCTTCAATCTCCATCCCGCCATGGGCCGAGGCTACGATCATGATGCGTTCAGACTTCCGGTCCAGCACAAAGCCAAGATACAGTTCCTGTGCGATGTCCGAAGCCCCTTCGACCCAAACGCGGTAAACGCCTTTGCCATTGGCGTCGGTTTGTTTGGTCACCAGTTGCTTGCCAAACAGCGTGCTGGCAAAGGCCTGCACCTCTTCGGGTGTCTTGCACAGCTTCACCCCGCCCGCCGCGCCGCGCCCGCCAGAGTGGATCTGCGCCTTGACTACCCAGGCCTTGCCACCCAATTCGCGCGCCCGGTAGCCCGCCTGTTCCGGGCTATACGCCAGACCACCGCGCGGCACCGGCACGCCGAAGCGGGCGAGGATTTCCTTGGCTTGGTATTCGTGAATATCCATCTGTTCCTCCCTTTGCGGGGAACGGTTTCGTTGAACCGCCCCCGCGTGATCTGTTTGAATTTTCGCAGAAAATTCGTGGATTATTTGGCGGCGATGGCCTCGGCCAGAACCAGCACGTTCATGGCCATCCGCTCGGACGCGGCATCGATCATCCGCCCATCCAGCTGGGCTGCGCCCTTGCCCATGGCTTCAGCCTTGCGCAACTCTTCGATAATGCGGCGGGCGCGGGTCACTTCGGCCTCTGGCGGCGAAAAGACTTCGTTGGCAAGATCAATCTGCGACGGATGGATGGCCCACTTGCCCTCGCATCCCAAAGCCGCTGCCCGGCGAGCGCCGTCCTTATAGCCTTCTGGATCGCTGAAATCGCCGAACGGGCCGTCAATCGCGCGCAAGCCGTAAGCGCGGCACGCCACGACCATCCGGCTGATCGAGGCATGCCATTGATCGCCCGGATAATGCGGGTTCAACCCACCAATGTTGGTCGTGCGCGCCCGCATCGAGGCGGCAAAATCTGCCACGCCGAAATGCAGCGCCTCAAGCCGGCCGCCGAACTGGGCAATGGCTTCGACATTGGCCATTCCCAAAGCCGTTTCGATCAAGGCTTCCAGACCCACGCGGGTGGTATAGCCCTTGGCCTGTTCGATCTGGTTGACCATGGCTTCCACCATGTACAAATCACCCGTCACACCCACTTTGGGCACCAGCAAAGTGTCAACCTTGTCGCCAGCCTGTTCCATCACATCCACCACGTCGCGGTACATGTAATGCGTGTCCAGCCCGTTGATCCGCACCGAAACGGTCTTGCCCTTGGCGCGCCAATCGATGTCGTTCAGCGCCTGTATGGCGTTTTTACGCGCCTGCACCTTTTCGGACGGGGCGATGGCATCTTCCAAATCAAGAAAGACATAATCTGCCGGGCCATCTGCGGCCTTGTCGATCATCGTGGGGTTCGATGCCGGAACTGCCAGTTCCGAGCGTTGGAGGCGCGCTTTGCGCATGGGGTGAAGCGTATGGCTCATCTTGGTATCCTGACTTCCTGAAGAATTATTCTGCGGCCATCGCGATGGACGCCTGAGTGTGCTGGGCATAAACGGCCTGCGCGGCGGCAACGCCTGCGCCGAAGGTGATGGTGGCCCCCGCCGCGGCCAGCGACAATTCTGCCAAAGCGATGGCCGTCAGGCACATGCCCTCGTTGCAATCACCAATGTGCCCGATGCGAAACACCTTGCCAGCCAGCGGCCCAAGGCCCGACCCAAGCGAGGCATTGTAGCGGTCATAGGCGATCTTGATCACATCGCGCGCATCAACCCCCTCGGGCGTGCGAATGGCCGTGACCGTGTCGGAATACAGCGACGGGCTTTCCGCGCACACCTCTAGCCCCCACGCTTGCACAGCGGCGCGCACGCCTGCGGCCAGACGACGGTGGCGGGTGATGACGGCGTCAAAGCCCTCTTCGATCATAAGGTCCAGTGCGGCGCGCAGACCGTGCAGCAGTTGCACGGGGGGGGTATAGGGAAAGTACCCCGTTTCGTTGTTCTTGACCTGATCAGAGAATTCAAAATAGGCGCGGCGCATCTTGGCGGTTTCAGCCGCCTTCATCGCCTTGGGGCTGACGCCCAAAATGCCCAGACCTGGGGGCATCATCAGGCCCTTTTGGCTGCCCGTCACGGCCAGATCAACGCCCCACGCATCCATCTCGAAGGGCAAGCAACCGATGGATGACACGCCATCGACAAACAACAGCGCGTCATGCGCAGCCTCGTTCATCGCGCGGCGAAGCGCTGCGATGTCAGACGTCACGCCAGTTGCCGTTTCGTTATGGGTGACAAAAACCGCCTTGATCTCGCCCTTGCGGTCGGCGCCCAGACGGTGGGCGAATTCGCTGATCGGGGCACCGGCACCCCAAGCCAGATCGATCAGTTCAACCTCTAGCCCCAAACGTTGGGCCATTTGCGCCCAAAGCACGGAAAACTGGCCATGGCGCGCCATCAAAACGCGGTCGCCGGGCGACAGGGTGTTGGTGATCGCCGCTTCCCATGATCCGGTGCCAGATGCCGGAAACACCAGAACATGGCCGTCCTGGGTGCGAAACAGGGTTTTCAGATCGCGGAAAATTCCCATATTGGGCGCGCCGAAATCATGCGCGCGATGGTCTTGCATCGGCACATTCATAGATTGACGAACACGTTCCGGCACATTGGTCGGGCCGGGAATGAAAAGGTGATTGATTCCAGTGCGCATAGCATCCTCCGCTTGTTGTAAACTGTGTTACACCGCTTTCTTTTTAAGCAAAGTGCAAACAGGTTGCGCTGTGAACGCGAGACTTTACAGATTTGATTATTTGTAATATTGTAAATACAACAAAATCAAGCTTGTGTGCGCCGGTATGCAAAAGACTTTCATAGGCCCCCACCTGCGCCGATTGCGGGTAGAGCGCGGCGAAACCCAAGGCGCTATGGCCAAGGTGCTGGGGATCAGCCCCTCTTACGTCAACCTGTTGGAGAACAACGAAAGATCGGTGTCTGTGCAGG
>CANIKY010000042.1 GCA_947468085.1 Paracoccaceae bacterium
GTCTTTGCATTTTCAGCGTCACTCGTAGGCCACATTTAGCCTGATATCTTGGTACATAGTGGCATCTCATGAGGCACTGTGCAACACAAAGATCAATTAAATATGGACATATCAGACGTAGTGGACATCTTGAAACAACACCAAGGGGGTTTTCTGCCCCCGGACCCCCGAGGATATTTGGGCACATATGAAAGGGGGAATGTTAGGGTTTGCGGCTGGCAAGGGCTACGCCTGCGGCGGCAAGCGCCATGCCGAGCCAGCCTAGGGGCGGCATGACTTCTCCCAGCAAGGGCCACGCGAAAAGGGCGGCCAAGGGCGGGACGAGGTAGAACAGGGCCGACACGCGGCTGACCGCTCCGGCGCGGATCATGGCTAACAGCAGCGTCATGGCGAGGATCGAATTGCCCAGCACCAGATAGGCGAGGATCCAGACGAATTGCCCATCCCATTGCACCGACAGGCTTTCCGTGGCCAAGGCCAAGGGCAGGGTGAAGGCGGCACCCACCGCGTATTGGATCAGGTTTGAGGTGACAGGATGGTGTGTCACGCCGAATTTCTTTTCATAAAGCGTGCCGCTGGTGATGCCGAACAGGGCGGCGAGGGTGCACAGCAGACCCCAAGGGTTTTCCGCCGCCACCTCGGCCCGCGCCAAGATCACCACGGCAGCGCCTGCCAGCCCAAGGCCAAGCCCGGCCCAGCCCATCGGGCTGACGCGTTCGCCCACCAATGCGGGGGCGGCGAGGGCGACAAGGATGGGCTGTAAGCAGACAATGATCGACACAGCCCCCGCCGAGACGCCGGATTTGAAGGCGATATAGCACAGGCCGAAATAGGCCACTTGGATCAGAAATCCAACCAGCGCCACATCACCGACGGCGCGCCATGTTTTGGGCATGGGCGGGCGCAGCACCAGCGCCACGGGGATCAGCACCACCAGCACCGAGACATAGCGCAAGGCCAGTAGGGTCAGGGGCTGGGCATGTTGCAACCCCAGTTTGGCCACGCCAAAACCGGCGGACCACAGCAAAAGAAAAATCACGGGGGCGGCCATCAGCCAGAGCGGGCGTTTCATGCCGCCCTATGTGGCAGGGTGCGCCTGCGGGGGCAAGTCAGTGCAGGCCGATTTCGGCCAAGGCCTGTGCAAGGCCGGGGGGCAGCGCCGTTTCCAAGGCGCGGCCCTTGGGCAGGTCACGCGGGCTTTCGGCGGCGTCCAGATAGCGCCAGCCTTGGAAGGGGCGGCGGGCGGCCGCTTCGGTGCGGATCACCTCGACATCCAGCACCAAGGCGCAGCGCGCAATCCCGTCAGCGCCTTGGCGCGGTTCCAGTGCCAGAATGCTTTGGCGCGCGAGAACTTGGCCCTTGATCACCCAGTAAAGCGAGCCGCCGTCCAGCACCTCGGCGGCGCGTTTGGGCCACATGCGGGTGATGTGTTCGGCGGTGCCCGCGGGCCAATGCTTACGATTCTGGGCCTGCCATTGAAGCAGATCTTCAACGCTATTAGCGCCCACGCAAAGTTTAAGGATATTCAGTGCCATGGAGTTATCATAGCGGGGTTGGGCGCAGGCTCAAGCCTTGGGGTTAAAAGACTTGGGGTTAAAAGAAAGGTGTAGCGGGCGCTTGCTTGCCAAAGATCAACCGCGTATCTTGTGGCATCGTTGCGAAAAACCCCCATCTTTTGATAAAGGTCTGCCCATGTCCCGTTTCCACGCGCCCATTGCCGAACAAATTTGGGACATGAAATACCGCTTAAAAGAAGCGGATGGCACGCCGATTGACACTTCGGTTGAGGATACATGGCGACGCATCGCGCGGGCCTTGGCTGTCGTTGAAAAGGACCCAGTCCTTTGGGAAGAGCGGTTCTACGCCGCACTGGAGGGGTTCAAGTTTCTGCCCGCAGGCCGCATCACCGCAGGGGCGGGCACGGGGCGGGCGGTGACGCTGTTCAACTGCTTTGTCATGGGCACGATCCCCGACACGATGGCGGGCATCTTCGAGGCGCTCAAAGAAGCGGCGCTGACCATGCAGCAGGGCGGCGGCATTGGTTATGACTTTTCCACCATCCGCCCGCGCGGGGCCGAGGTGAAGGGGGTGGCGGCGGATGCCTCTGGGCCCTTAAGCTTTATGGATGTCTGGGACGCCATGTGCCGTACCATCATGTCTGCTGGCAGCAGGCGGGGGGCCATGATGGCCACGATGCGCTGTGATCACCCCGATATAGAGGCCTTTATCGAAGCCAAGAAAGACGCCGCCCGTTTGCGGATGTTCAACCTGTCGGTGCTGATCACTGACCCGTTTATGGCCGCCGTCAAGGCCGATGGCCCGTGGGAACTGGTCTTTGGCGGACGCGTTTATCAAACCATGCCCGCGCGCGATCTGTGGAACCGGACCATGCGCAATACCTATGACTTTGCTGAACCCGGAGTGATCTTTATCGACCGGATCAATACAGCGAACAATCTTGGCTATGTCGAACAAATCGCCGCCACCAACCCGTGTGGCGAGCAACCCTTGCCGCCCTATGGTGCGTGCCTTTTGGGGTCGATCAACCTGCCCACGCTGGTTTCGGGCGCGTTTTCTGCCGGGGCAAGCCTGGATGTGGCAGCGCTTGACGATCTGGTGCGCATGGCCGTGCGGATGATGGACAACACAGTCGACGCCAGTCGCTTCCCCTTGCCCCAGCAAGAGGCCGAGGCGCGGGCCAAGCGGCGGATTGGTCTAGGGGTGACGGGGTTGGCCGATGCGCTGTTGATGGTGGGGCTGCGCTATGGCTCGGTAGAGGCTGCAGCACAGACCGAAGCTTGGATGCATGCGATTGCGCGGGCAGCCTATCTCGCCTCGGTCGATTTGGCGCAGGAAAAGGGGGCGTTCCCGCTGTTTGACGCGCAAGCCTATCTGGCCTCGGGCACAATGGCGGGGATGGACGCCGATGTGCGCGCCTTGATCGCCCAGCATGGGATTCGCAATGCACTGCTCACTTCGGTCGCGCCCACCGGCACGATCAGCCTTTATGCCGGCAACGTCTCATCAGGGATCGAGCCGGTCTTTGCCTATGCTTATACCCGCAAAGTCCTGCAAAAAGACGGCTCGCGCACGCAAGAAGAGGTGGTTGACTATGCGGTGCGCCTGTGGCGCGAAACCCATGGCGAGGCGCCCTTGCCGGACTATTTCGTCAACGCCCAAACCCTGCCGCCACTGGATCATGTGAGGATGCAGGCGGCAGCACAGAAATGGATCGACTCGTCGATCTCGAAAACCATCAACTGCCCGGAAGACATCAGCTTTGACGCCTTTCAAGAGGTCTATATGGCGGCTTGGGATCAAGGCTGCAAAGGCTGCACCACCTATCGCCCCAATGCCGTGACTGGATCGGTGCTGACGGTGAGCGAGGCCGCCCCCGCTGCCCCCGCGCAGGTGCCCGAGGAGAAAGGTGGCGAAGTCGTCTACTTGGCCGAACCGCTCAGCCGGCCCGCTGCCCTTGAGGGCAACACCTACAAAGTCAAATGGCCGGGCAGCGAACATGCGCTATATATCACCGTCAATGATATCATCATCTCCGGCCATCGCCGCCCGTTTGAAGTGTTCATCAATTCCAAAAACATGGAGCATTTCGCCTGGACCGTTGCCCTGACGCGGATGATCAGCGCGGTGTTCCGGCGCGGCGGAGACATCTCTTTCGTGGTGGAAGAGCTTAAAGCCGTGTTCGATCCGCGCGGCGGAGCCTGGATGGAGGGGCGCTATGTGCCCTCGATATTGGCCGCCATCGGTGGGGTGATAGAGCGCCACCTGATCGCGATTGGGTTTATTGAAGGTGAAGGGTTAGGCCTGAAAAGCGACCCGCATGCCGAGAAAATGGTGGTAGGTGGCAGCCCGAGGGGGGCAGCTTGCCCCAGTTGCGGCAGCTTTGCAGTGCAGATGAAAGAAGGCTGTATGACCTGCAACGATTGTAGCCATTCAAAGTGTGGGTAAGTTAGCTAGAAATTGCGATGGCCGCATTCTTTAGTTCGCCCTGAACAACCAGATCAGGCAGTGGTGACAGGTCTCTGCGCCGGCTCTGTCGCGCAAAGTGCCGACAGGATCGCTGCAATCATCAGGGCCAAAAGAGTTCTGAGGTAGGCCAGGATCTTTCGGATGTTGTGGTCGTAGCCGCAAAGTACGGCGAAGAGGGCGTCGCCGAGTGTGCCTTTGAGCGGGGATCGCGACAGGCGGCCGTTGGTCTTCAAGTGGCCGATTTTGGCTTTGATGGCGCTGCGACGTCGCAGATCGGCGATCAGGTTTGGTGTTAGGCCGCGCCTTGTGCCGCTGATCAGCACGCGGGTCTTCAGGGCGCCGTGGCCCCGATACCCACGGTCGACGACGGCAAGGTCGGGGCGTTGGTCGGTCAGGATCTCGACCTGCTCCAGCGCCGGGGCCAGAGTGTGGCCGTCGTAGGGGTTGCCGGGGAAGCTGCGCATGCCCACGATGAAGCCTTCATCCAGGGTTGTGGCAAGGCTGGGGTAGTCAATCGTCTTCTCCATGACGGTCGCATGGGCCGTCCCACGGCTGACGCTGCTCTCGTCAATGGCGTCGGATTTGCGTCCGGCCTTAATGGTCTGGGTCAGCAGCCATTGCACCCCTTCGTCCCCGATCCGCTTGCGCCAGCGCGTCAACGAGGACGGACCTATGGGCAGGCGGTGCCGATAGAAGGGCGCACCAGTGAGATGCTGGTAGGAAGGGTTCTCAACCCACCTTGCCAAGATGGCCTCATCTGACACCTGATAGGCGTGCTGCAGATAAAGCAGCCCCGCCACCAATAGGGGAGGTGTGGCTGGCCGCCCGGCCGGTGATGGAAAGAACCCCGCCCATTCCCGCTTAAAACCTCCTAGTCGATCGGGGTGGTCCAATTCACCAATTCATGCCGCTGATCAATCAAGTTGACCAGACGCGGGCGGAGCAAGTCATCTTGTTCAGGTGGGCGCGTGCGGTGCTTCATTTGCATACTGAAATTGCAGGGTTCGCCATGAAATCATACAAAACCTTACAGGCGGAGGCCAGAAAAACAGTCACAGTACAATGCAAAATCAATGGGATGGAGGGTGTTCAGGGCGAACTAAGGAGGTCATTTCAGGGAAAGGCTTTGGGCCCGGTCAGGGGCCATTCGGACCAAAACTTTGTCCATCGCCGCATCCCAGGCGCTAAGGGCGTTGTGCGCCATTAGGGTCGAGACAAGGTTTTCGGTGATACCGCCCGGTGTTGTCACGCCGCGCACAATTTCGTCCAGCGGTTCGGCCGCTTGCAGCAGAACCTCTGCGTTGCCGCGAAACGTCTGCGCCACCAAGTGCTGGGCGGTTTTGGGGGGCAGTCCGTGGGCGATGTACCAATCCGCCAGATGCCGCATCAAAAACATCGAAGCCCCTGACATGGCCCCAAAAACGGCGGCTGTCTCGAAAGGCTCTTGGCTTTGAAATTCGTGAACCGGACCCAAGTGCGACAAAAAGCATTGCCATGCCGGATCAGGCGGAAACAACAGCGACGGCCCCGCCCGAAAGGCATTGGCAAACCCCGGCATCATCGCACAAAAGCCGTCAGCTGGGGCACAAGCGGCGCGCAAGGGCGCAATCTGCGTTCCCGCCATGGTGGACAGCACCGATTGGCCGGGGCGAAACAGCAAGCCGCGCAGAATTTCCAATCCTTCGGCAGCAGGCAAGCAGACCAGAACCATATCTGTCTGATCGACCACCGCCTGATTGCTGGCGGCGATTTTCACGCCGTAGTTTGCACCAAGGGCCGCAGCCCGCGCCGCCCCGCGCGGCGATACCAAGAACCGGTAGGGCAAGCCCTGCGCGCCGCGGATCAGGTATTCCGCCAGTGCCCCAACCCCCAGAACGCCAATTTCTGTCACGGCATTTCGTCCAGCACCAAGCCGACGGCATGGGCTGTGGCCGCAATATCTTCTTCGGTGTGAACGAGAGAGGACAAAGAATGCAGCGTGGCAGAGGGGTTCATGTAGACCCCCTTATCCATCAGCCGCAGGGCAAAATCGCGAAACTTGGCGCGGTCCACATGGCCGCAGAAATCGCGGTAATCTGTGACCTCGTCCAGATCAGTGAAGAAAATCTGGAACATCGAATTCACGCTTTGCACTACGATCTTATGCCTGTTGGACTGGCGGGCCACGCGCGTCACTTCGGCCGCCATCTTTTGGCCCAAGTCAGTGATCTTACGAAAGCCCGCCTGATTGTCGGCCAGCATTGTTTGCAGCATGGTCTTGGTGACATGCAAGGCAAGGCGGCCAGCGTTATGGGTGCCAAAGTGCAAAACCTTGCCCCATTCCAGCCCAGACATCACATCCGCCCGCCCCCCGATCAGGGCCATAGGCATACCGCCCCCCAGTGCTTTGCCATAGGTGACAAGATCAGGCGTCAGCCCGTAAAGTTCAGCACACCCACCCGCCGCCACACGAAAACCAGTTACCGTTTCATCCAAATAGAACAGCGCGCCATACTGGCGGCACAAGTCTTGCATCCGCATCAGATAGCCGGGTTTGGGCGGGATGACGCCCATGTTCGACATCACCCCTTCGGTGACAACACAGGCCGCGTCTCGACCATGCAAGGCCATGGCGCGTTCAAGGGCCTCTACATCATTCCAGCGCACCACGATGGTGTCGGCAAAGCTTTCTTCCAGAATGCCCGAACTGTCGGGAATTCGGATCGGGCTGTTGGGATGGCCCAATGCGGCCATGGGCATTGGATTGGTATTGACCAGAACCGAATCCCACCAGCCGTGGTAATGGCCCTCGAACTTGATGATCTTGCGCCGCCCTGTATGGCCGCGTGCCAGCCGAAACGCGGCCATGCAGGCTTCCGTACCCGTATTGGCAAAGCGCACCTTGTCCACATGCGGCAGCAAGGCCACCAGCATTTCGGCCACCTCAACCTCAACCTCCAACGCTGTCGCAAAGTGTGACCCGCGCAGAATTTCGCGCCCGACCGTTTCGGCAATAGCCGGATGCGCGTGCCCAAGGGGCAGTGCGCCAAAGGCCATCATCCAGTCGATGTATTCGCGGCCATCAACATCATAAAGCCGCGCCCCCTGCCCGTGGGACATATAACGCGGCGCGCCACCAAAGGTCGCAGGCCCGCGCGAGGCCGAAGACACCCCCTCGACCAGCACCTTGAGGCCACGTTCAAACAAAGATTGCGAGGTGTTGGGCAAGGCAGGTCTCCAATGTGATCAGTCCAAGTGTTCCTCGTTCTCGTTCACAAAGACAATATGCAAAGATGTTATCTT
The DNA here is from genome assembly GCA_947468085.1 of Paracoccaceae bacterium. Classification (GTDB taxonomy): domain Bacteria; phylum Pseudomonadota; class Alphaproteobacteria; order Rhodobacterales; family Rhodobacteraceae; genus Stagnihabitans. The sequence goes on from CANIKY010000042.1 coordinate 7,270, forward strand.
GCGGGCTCTGCTGTTCATCGCGGGGTTGCCCCTCTTCATCCTGCACGGCCCGCCAGAGTTCATAAGGTCTGACATGAGCGCGATACTTGCCCAACGGCAGTTTTGTGATAGTGGATATGTGCGATCCCTGTGCAGGTAGATTACAATCCAAATGCAGCGCTGTGCAATCTGTGTGCAGAATCTCGCGAACTTCGCCCACAAGCAAGGAAAATAACATGTAAATACATTGCAAAACAATGTACTAGGCATGTATAAATCTACAGAGATATCCCCGCTGGAGGCATAACCCGCGCAAGTCCTGGGAACGAGGAACGACTTCTCAGAAAAACGCCTGCAACCCCGTGATCGCCCGCCCCAAGATCAGCGCATGCACATCATGCGTACCTTCATAGGTGTTGACGGTTTCCAGATTCACCATATGCCGCATGATCTGGTAGTCTTCTTGAATACCATTGCCGCCGTGCATATCGCGCGCCCAGCGCGCCGCTTCCAGCGCCTTGCCGCAGTTGTTGCGCTTGATGATCGAGATCATCTCAGGCGCTGCATTGGCCTCGTCCAGCAGGCGGCCCACGCGCAGGCAGGCTTGCAGGCCCAGCGACACTTCGGTCATCATATTGGCGAGTTTCAGTTGGAAAAGCTGCGTCTGCGCCAAGGGTTTGCCGAACTGCTTGCGGTCCAGCCCGTATTGGCGCGCCGTCTCCATACAGAATTCTGCCGCGCCCATAACGCCCCAAGCAATGCCATAGCGCGCACGGTTCAGGCAACCAAACGGGCCTTTGAGACCTTCAACAAAGGGCAACAGCGCGTCTTCGCCGACTTCGACATCTTTCATTACAATCTCGCCCGTGACTGACGCACGCAGGCTGAGTTTGCCACCGATCTTAGGGGCCGTTAACCCCTTGGTGCCCTTATCCAGCACAAAGCCGCGGATCTTGCCGCCATGGGCTTCGGATTTGGCCCAAACCACAAAGACATCCGCGATGGGGGCGTTCGAGATCCACATCTTCGCGCCATTCAGTACATAGCCATTTGCAGTCTTTTTGGCGTGGGTTTTCATGCCAGCAGGATCTGATCCTGCATCAGGCTCGGTCAGGCCAAAGCAGCCGATCCACTCGCCAGAGGCGAGTTTGGGCAGGTATTTCTGCCGCTGCGCTTCGGTGCCGTAGGCATAGATCGGGTACATGACCAAAGACGATTGCACCGACATCATCGATCGATAGCCCGAATCCACCCGCTCCACTTCCCGCGCGATCAACCCATAGGCCACATAAGACGACCCAAGCCCGCCGTATTCTTCGGGAATGGTCGATCCCAAAAGCCCCATCGCCCCCATCTCGCGGAAAATCTCGGGGTCAGTTGATTCCTCGCGGTAGGCGGCGATCACACGGGGTTGCAGCTTTTCTTGCGCATAGGTGCGCGCGGACTCGGCCAGCATGCGCTCTTCCTCGCTCAGCTGGTCGGTCAGGCGGAAGGGGTCTTGCCAATCAAACCGCCCCAGATCAGGCGCATCTTTGGCTTTCAGCTTCGGGCGGTCGGTCATGGCACTCTCCATCATTCTTTGCAGACACTTGCCACAGAATGAGGCAGAATGGAACTCAAACGTCCTCACCAAATCATGAGAAAACCTCATATGCTCGCCCGCCGCTACTTACCCTCGATCCCTTCTCTGCTGGCCCTAGAGGCGGTGGATAGGTTGGGCACGGCCTCCGCGGCCGCAGCCGAGTTGCACCTGACGCAGGGGGCCGTCAGCCGCCAGTTGCAGGTGCTCGAGGGGCAGTTGGGCGTGACCTTGTTGCTCCGCGACAGGCACCGCTTGCGGTTGACGCCTGCCGCCCAAGAGTTTGTGGCCGAAGCCCGCGCAGCCCTGCATAGGCTGGATCAAGCGGCGCTGGCGCTGCGCGCCAATCCCAGCGGCGGGTCGCTGAACCTGGCCATCCTGCCCGCCTTTGGCATGCACTGGCTAGCCCCGCGCTTGGCCAAGTTCGCAGGTCTGCACCCCGAGGTGACGGTGAACCTGTCGACCCGCCTGAAGCCCTTCGATTTCACCGACAGCCGCTTTGATGCCGCCATCCATTACGGACGCCAAGATTGGCCGGGTGTCGATTATCTGAAATTGACCGAGGAAGAGATCCTCGCCGTGGCCGCCCCCGTCTTGGCCCCGATTGGTGTGGCGTCTGATGCACTTAGCCTGCCGCTGCTGCAACTGGAAAGCCGCTCAGGCGATTGGGGCCGCTGGCTGGCGCATCACGGCCATGCAGGGCTGCGCCCGCCCGCCATGCTGTTTGACCAGTTCGCCACGATGCAGCAAGCCGCCATCCACGGCATGGGCGCGGCCCTGCTGCCCGTGTTCTTGATCACCCGCGACTTGGCCGAAGGCCGCCTTGTGCCGCTGTTTGGCCCACCGATCCGCGCCTTGGGCAGTTATTATCTGGTCTGGCCCAAAGACCGGCCCAGACGCGCCCCGCTGTCGTCGTTCATCGCTTGGCTTGGGGGCGAGTTGGGCTAGGCCCACTTCCCCCGCCGCACCAAAGTGCGCGTCTTTTGCGCGCGCAGACCTTTACAGCACGGGGCAAGGCTGGTTTGAAGTGTAAGACGCAAGAGCGGCCTGCACAGCCTTTGACCAAGAACGGGTGAGATGATGAAAATTGGCGATGTGTCCTTTTGGTATGCCGACATAGGCCTGCCCGAAACCCGCCGCCCGGCCTTGCAAGGCGATGTCAGCGTGGATGTGGCGATCATCGGTGCGGGCTACACGGGCCTTTGGTCGGCGTGGTATCTAAAACAAGCCCGACCGGATTTGAACATTATCATCCTTGAGAAAGACTTTGCAGGCTTTGGCGCGTCAGGCCGCAATGGCGGGTGGTGTATGGGCACCTTTGCTTGGGACCACGAGCGCTATGCCAAAACATCGTCGCGCCAAGCCGTGCTGGACATGGCAGCGCATCTGCGCGGCACCGTGGCCGAGATTGCGCGAGTTTGCGAAGACCAAGGCATCGACGCTGATTTTTTGCCAACTGAAGAGCTGATGATCGCCTCGAACCCAGCACAGATGGCGCGGCTGAAATCCGAAATGGCGCATCGGCATCATTGGGGAGAGGTTGACCGTGTGCGCGAATTGTCCGCCGCCGAGGTGACCCAGCGCATCAGCGTGCCGGGGGTGACGGGGGCTTTGTCAATCACGGGCATGGCGCGCATCCAGCCCGCCAAACTGGTGCGCGGGCTGGCCGATGCGGTGGAACGCGCCGGCGTGCGGATTGTCGAGGGCACAGAGGTTCTCTCTTACACCTCTGGCCAAGTTGTCACCACCAAAGGCACGGTCACCGCCCCCGTGATCTTGCGCGGCACCGAAGGGTTTACCGCCACGATTAAAGGCCACAAACGCGATTGGCTGCCGCTGAACTCAGCCCAAATCGCGACAGCCATCTTGCCGCCCGAGGTTTGGGCCGAAATTGGCTGGGATGGTCACGAATTGATCGGCGATCTGAACAATTCCTATTGCTACTGCCAACGCACCCGCGAAGGCCGCATCACCGTGGGCGCGCGGGGCGTGCCGTATAAATTCGGTTCCAAGATGGACAAGAACGGCGCGCCTGATGCCGAAACCATCCGCCGATTGACAGAAGTGCTGCACCGCTATTTCCCGCAAGCCGCCGCTTATCCGATTGAGCACGCGTGGTGTGGCGTCATCGGCGTGCCGCGCGATTGGTGTGCAACGGTGGGGTTTGATAAGGCCACGGGTCTGGGCTGGGCGGGGGGCTATGTCGGAGTAGGGGTCTCGACGTCAAACCTTGCGGGGCGAACTTTGGCGGATTTGGTCTTGGGCAAAGATACCGAGATCACCCGCCTGCCATGGGTCAACCGCCGCGTGCGGGTGTGGGAGCGAGAGCCGTTCCGGTGGTTGGGCGTACATACGATGTATACGCTGTTGCGATTGGCAGACCGGCGCGAAGAGCGTTTGGGCATTGGCCCGTCGCGCTTTGCCAAGTTTGGCAATTGGCTGACAGGGCGGCATTGAGGCCACGATTTTTCTGCGAAAAATCAAAGCTGCGCCTGACAGGCGGCGCAGTGCATCCCGTTTGAGCGAACCGTTCGCACAAGTTCCCCGATTTTTCGCAGAAAAATCGTGGCTCAGAGGCCGGTTAACAAAGTGTCAAGATCGGGAATGCTCCCCGTCGCCGTCTCTCCCTTTAAACATTCGGCGGCGGCTCGGTGGCCCAGTCCCAAGGCGCGCTCGGGCGTCCAGCCCTGATGGATGCCCCAGATCACCCCCGCGCAAAAGGCATCACCCGCGCCGAGGGGGTTGACGATCACCGCCGCAGGATCGGGTACGCGCGTCACCACCGCGTGCCGCCCCGCCCAAAGGCCCAAGGCGGGCGTGTGGATGATCACAGCGCGCTGCACCCCCCCATCCAGCAACGCCCGCGCTGCGGCGTTGATGCCTGCCTGATCGGCGGGGCCTGTAATTGCAAGGCCCGTCGCCAAGGCGGCCTCCACCTCGTTCAGGAACAGATAGTCAATCTGCGGCAGGCTGGCCGCCACCACGGCGGCAAACTGCGGTCCAGCTTTCGAGACAAGGTCAACACAGGTCACCATCCCCGCAGCCCGCGCCCGCGCCAGCACCCGCGCGGCAGCGGTTTGACCGTCTTGCAAGGCATCCAAGGCCCCCAGAAGGTTCAGATAGCCCAGATAGAACAGCCCCGCTCCGGCTTGGGCGGCAGCCTCGACCGGCAGGTCGGTTTCGCCCAAAAGATCATTGCAGCCGGGGTGGTAAAAGAAGGTCCGGCTGTCACCCGGCAGGGTCATGACATGGGTGTGTGCAGTCATCGCCTTGGGCGTGCTGACCAACCAGCGCAGATCGGCGCGTGATCGGGCAAGGGCTGCACGGCATGTCGCCCCGTGCGGGTCAGTCCCCACCAACCCCATCGCAAACAGCGGCACATCGACGCCAAAGGCGTCGAGCGCAAGCAGCACATTGGCCGCCCCGCCGCCGATCCCCTCCACTTCCTTGGCGATCGTCACCAGTTGGGATTTTTCCGGCCAGCGGTCGATGACATGGACGATATCCACGATCCAGTTGCCAGCGCAGACAATCGCGCCGTTCATGCGTAATCCACCGCCACGGTGCGCCCTTCGGTCCCCGCCTGTAGGGCAGCGGTCAATACCGCGTGGTGATCGGCGGCTTCTGCGGGGGTTGCACAGCCAAAGCCCTTGGCATCGCCACCCGTCATCTCGTCCAAAAACGCCGCCCACATCTGCAAAATCGCATCGGTGAAGCCAAATTCAAAGATCCCGCCGGTGATGGCGGGGAAAAGCGGGGTATAGCCCAGATCTTCGGTCGCCCAAGCTTGCGGGCCGCCGGCGGTATAGCGCATAAGGCTCCACTGGCGGGGGGTTTTGGTGGAGAAGCTGGCCGATCCGTGCATGCCCAAGACCTTGATCGACCACGAATTGGCCTCTCCAGGCGCAATGCGCCATGTCTTTAGCGTCATGGGGAAATCGCCCAAGGCGTGGGGCACATGGGCGTGGATCGTGGCATTGTCCCATGTGTCGCAGGCAACCATGGCCCCCTTGCCATCGGGCCTTTGGCTGACCCGTTTGACCAGATCGGCTGACAGACGCGAAGGCTTCCAACCCAAGCGCAAAGGCACATGCAGCACATGCATGCCCAGATCGCCCAAGCAACCATAATCGCCGTTGATCTTGGACATCCGCTTCCAGTTCAAGGGCTTATCGGGGTTGATGTCAGAGGAATGCAGTAAATGCCCCTCGACCTCTAAGATCGGGCCAACAGCACCCGAGGTGACAAAATCAATCACCTTTTGCGCGCCGGGGTAAAACGGCATTTCGGAGGAGCAGCGCACAAAGACCTCCGGATGGGCCGCGATGGCATTCATGATCACGCGGTTTTGGGCGCGGTCCATCCCGAAGGGCTTTTCGCCGAAAAGATGCTTTCCCGCCGCCAGAATCGCTGGATAAATCTCAGCATGCAGCACATGGGGCACAGCGCAATAGACGGCGTCAACCTCGGCCAAGGCCAGCGTTTGGCGGTAATCGGTGGCGCAGTGCAAGGGGCCAAGCGCTGTGGTGAACCAGTCCATCAGCGCGGGGTTGGTGTCGCAGACAGCGACGATCTTTGGCCGCGTCTTCATGCCCGTCAGATGCATCCACCGCGCGGCGGTCGAGGCAAACTCGCGCCCCATCAGGCCGCAGCCGATGATGGCAAAGCGGATGTCTTGCACTTACGCCTCCATCATCGCCATGGCGACATCGGCAGATACCCCGTCATGCACCACGGCCATCAGCGCCTTGGTGATGGCATCGGGTCGGGCGTGTTGCACAACATTGCGACCATAGACGATGCCCTTGGCACCCTGCTTCATCAGTTCTACCGTGCGCGCAAGGATTTCGGCATCAGATACCCTGCCCCCACCGCGCACCAGAACCGGCAGGCCTTGGGCAATCTCGATCACGCGGTGATAGTCTTGGACATGGGTGCAAGGGTCGGCCTTGATGATATCGGCCCCCAGTTCTGCCGCTTGGCGGACCAAAGGCAGGATCAGGTCGATATTGCCATCGACCATATAGCCACCCTTGGCATTGTCTTGCATGACCAAAGGTTCCACCATCAAGGGCATGCCGTAGATTTCACATTCGCGTTTTAGCGCGTTCACGTTACGAATACACGCACGGTAAACCTCGGGCTGGCTGGGCAGCAACAGCAGGTTTACGACCACACAAGCGGCATCCAAGGTGAGGGCCTGTTCAACGGGGCGGTCGATCACTTCGGAAAACAGCGTGGCGGGCAAGGGCGTGCCGTAGACATTGGCAACATCAGTGCGCAGCACCAAGGCGGGGCGGGTCTTGCCGGGGATGGATTGCAAGATCTTGGCCGTGCCGGGGGGAAGTTGAATCGCATCAGGTGCTGCTTTGGCCACGATGTGGATGGATTTCGTCATATTCTCGATCCCGCCCAAGAAGGAGGTCTCGTTGAACATGCCGTGGTCGATGGCCACATCAAAACAATGCCCCGAAGGGGCGAAAAGGCGGTTCATGCGGGCTTGTTTCATGGCGGGGCTCCTTGGGTTTTACAGCGCGATCTGGTGGCGCGACTCTGACCAGATAGGCCCGCGCTCGTCAACCGCAGCCTTGCCCGCACAGGTCGCGATCAGGCCCCCAAAAGCGCTGCCTGCTGGACCGCTGATCCTTGGATATCGGCCAAGGTCAGGCTTTCGATCAACACCAAATAAGACCAAAACACCTCGGCAAAGACTTTGCGGATGCGGCAGGTTTCTTCATCGGAGCAATCCTCGCAGCGCTGATAGGCGCGGCGCGACAGGCAGGGCAAGGGTGCAATCGGCCCGTCGATCATTCGCAAAAGTTCCGAGATCGACACAGCCGCCGCAGGCTTGATCATCTGATACCCGCCCGAGCGCCCACGGGTGGATGCGATGTAGCCCGCGTTGCGGATTTCCAGCAGGATATGTTCCAAAAACCGCTTGGGCGCACCAGAGCGCTTAGCGATCTCTTCGATCGTCAAGGCTTGCGGGTCAGGCTGGGTGGCCTCGTCAGCCAGCGTCAGCAGCGCTTTGAGCGCATATTTCATCTTCTGCGTGATCATGGCCAAGACCTAGAAGGATGTGGGGCGGGAATCAACCGCACTCAGGCGCGCAGCAGCGCCTCGATCTCGGCCCTTGCGGGCATCGCGGGGGCTGTACCGGCACGGGTCACCGAAATGCCTGCAGTGGCAGAGCCAAAGCGCACAGCGTCGACGGGATCTTGCCCTTCGGCCAAAGCCGCCGCAAAGCCGCCGTTGAAGGCATCGCCCGCACCGGTTGTTTCCACCACGGGGCCTGCATAGAAGGGCGGCACATGCACGCTGCGGGTGGCGTCTTGGTAAAGTGCGCCCTTGTCACCCAAGGTGATAATCGCAGCCCCGGCCCCCAAAGCGCGCAGGGCGCGGGCGGCAACTTCGGCCTCGGCGATCGAGGTGACGGGCAGGCCGGTCAGCGCCTCGGCCTCAGTTTCGTTGGGGGTGATGTAATCGCACAGAGCAATCATGCCTTCGGGCAAGCTGGCGGCGGGGGCGGGGTTTAGAATGGTGGTCACGCCTGCGGCGCGCGCCAGTTTCAGCGCGTGGACGGCAACGGGGATGGGTTGTTCCAACTGGGTGATAAAGACCTTAGCAGACCGAATCAGATCGGCATTGGTATCGACATCACCAGTCGCAATATCGGCGGCAGCCCCCGGCGCTATGATGATGGCATTGTTGCCCGTGGCATCTTCGATGAAGATATAGGCCGCCCCGGTATAGCTGGCGGGGTCTTGCGTGATGGCCGGTGTCACCCCCGCCTTGGCCCAAGTTGCCAGCGCCATATCGGCAAAGGGGTCTTTGCCCAAGCGGCTGACAAAATGCGTCTCAGCCCCCGCCATAGCTGCGGCCACGGCTTGGTTCGACCCTTTGCCCCCCGGCCCCAAAGCAAAGCTTTTGCCCATGATCGTCTCACCCAGTTTGGGCTGGCGCGGGGCGCGGTAGGCGGTATCGGCGACAAAGACGCCAAGGATGACAACGCGGCCCATCTTAGTGAACCGATCCAACCGCATCCGGCGCGATGACGCCTTTGCGGAAGATAAAGCAGCCATAAAACCGCCGCTCGCCAGTTTGGATCACAGCATAGGCCTCTCGTGCGCGGTCGTAAAAATCAAACCGCTCGATCGAGATCATCTCGCGCACCCGTCCCTCGGCGGCGTTGATCTTGGCTTGCACCTCGGCCTGTACGGGTTCGACCTTGTCAGGGGCACCCACCACTTCCATGCGGCCCGCAAAGTCGTCGACAAAGGTATCCAGCGGCAAAACCGACAAAACCGCCTCCACAACTTCGGCGCAGGTCAGATTGTCCATCCGCAACAACTCGCCCAGAACGGTCTGACGGGCGATGGAATCGGAGGGAAAGTTGGTGTCCGCAATCACCAGCGTGTCACCGTGGCCCATGGCGCGCAGGGCGTAAAGCACTTCGGCGTTCAGGCGGTTGTCTAGGTTCTTCAGCATCATTCCTCCTAAGGGGTTGCCTGCATGGCGTGTGGGCGCAGGCGAAAGGGTTAGGGCAAGGCCCGTCAGGCCAGTTGGGCGCGCACCGCTTCGGCCATGGCAAGGCCCAGTTTCACTTGCGCTTCCGCCTCGTAATGAATGCCGTCGACTGGGCTGACGGCAATGACACGGCCTGCGTCAAAAAAGCCGGTTCCCAGACGCGTTGCCATGGCTTGAATAGCTGCGGCCAGCCCGTGCGACTTGGCGGCCCCACCTGCAAACATTTCGGCCAAACAGCCCGCTTCAAGCATCGGCGGGGGCGCCACGACCAGCACCTGCGGCTCGGCCCCGTCGGGGCCACAGCCTGCGGCGCGGATCATGCGCACAAGGCGGTCAAGGAAAAAGGCGATATCGGTTGCGCTGACGTGAAAGCAGTTCTTCAAATCATTGGTGCCGAGCTTTACAATCACCAGATCCAATGGCTTGTGGGTTTCCAAAAGGGCTGGCAGGATGCGAACGCCGCTGCGGTATTCGCCGGTCATTGGATCATCCAGCACAGTGGTGCGGCCCGGATGGCCTTCGTTGATGACCTCGTAATCCGCTCCCAAAACCTTGCCCATCACCGAGGGCCAACGTGCATCATGATCAAAGCGCCCTGCCCCGTCCAAACTTGGCATGGGGCGGGTGCCGTGGGTGTTGGAATCGCCAAAGCATAGGATCGTGCGGGTCATGCGATGCGGTCTCCGGCCTCGTCAAACAGATGCACCATGCCGGGTTGAGGCACGATGTGCAGGGTTTGGCCCGGTAGGAACGTCTGACGTTCGCGCACAACGGCCGTCATTTCCACATCACCCGCGCGCAGCACCAGATGAATCTCAGCCCCCGTCGGTTCGACCACCACCACTGTGACGGCTTGTCCCTTGTCAGACAGGATCAGGTGTTCGGGGCGAATGCCGTAGGTCAGCTTGCGGCCCTGCTCCATGACACCGCCCTCAGGCATCGGCAAATCCACCCCGCCGCCCTTAAAGCGCTGGCCCGATACTTCGCCCGCGATCAGGTTCATCGAGGGCGAGCCGATAAAGCCCGCAACAAAGGTGTTTACGGGTCGGTCGTACAGCTCTAGCGGCGCGCCGACTTGGCTGATGCGGCCATCGCGCATCACCACGATGCGGTCGGCCATCGTCATCGCTTCGATCTGGTCATGGGTCACATACACGGTCGTCGTGCCCAAACGCTGGTGCAATTCGCGGATTTCCGAACGCATCTGCACGCGCAGTTTGGCGTCAAGGTTCGACAGCGGTTCGTCAAACAAAAACACCTGCGGGTCGCGCACGATGGCGCGGCCCATGGCCACCCTTTGGCGCTGCCCGCCTGACAGAGCGCGGGGGTAGCGGTCAAGATAGGGCGTCAGGCCCAGAATATCGGCGGCGCGGTTCACACGGGTGTCAATCTCGGCCTTGTTCATCCGCGCCATCTTCAGCGGAAAGCCCATATTGGCCCCCACCGTCTTGTGCGGATAAAGCGCGTAGTTTTGAAAGACCATGGCGATGTCACGCTCTGCCGGGGGCAAATTGTTGACCACGCGGTCACCAATGGAAATCGTGCCGCCGCTGATGCCCTCTAACCCGGCAATCATCCGCAACAGCGTGGATTTGCCACAGCCAGACGGGCCAACCAGCACCACAAACTGACCATCCTGGATATCGACGTTGACCCCATGGACGACCTGCATCGTACCATAAGATTTCGTCAGATCACGGATCCTGACTTCGGCCATAATTCCTCCCGAACGTCGCGCCTACCTTGCTTAGAAAACCAAGCTTGGCAAAATCGTATCTCAGCGTTGCAGCGCTGTCCATCATCTAGCGCACTAACATGTTAGATGCTTGACTTGCCCGCGCTCTCGCGGGAAAGTCACGCTAAGTCTAGATGAGTCTGGACCCTAGGGCGCGGAAAGCAAAGCTTATAAGAAGGCCCCGTGCGGGCAACTAGTGCTTTCCAAGGCCGGAACCTGCCGCTCTTGGCGGAAACATTTTGGGAGGAATGAATGAAGGTCGAACTCTACAACCAAGTCGTCAATTCGGGCATGACCCGTCGTGGCGTTCTGAAAGGGGCCGCTTCGGTGGGCGCCTTATCGATGATGGGCAGCCTGATCAGCGCCAAAGCCGCTATGGCCCAAGACGATCTGCGTCAGCAGATCTTGGCCATTCCGGGCGTTGGCAATGGTTCTCCGACCGATGCCGATTGGCAAAAAGTGGGCGAGCTGTGCCTGGGCGGCACCAAGTCCAATGTGGCCGAGGGCGAGTTTGCCGGTGTTGAGCTGACATTCTTCGGCATCAACAACAACGGCCTGCACAATATTTTGTTCCGCGGCTTTCTAGCCTCGTGGGAAAAATACACTGGCGCCAAGATCAACTGGATCGACTTGGCTCAAGCTGACTATAACCCGCGCCTGCAGCAATCCATTGCAACTGGCACGGTCGACTTCGACATCCTCGCCATGGGCGCGCCGCTTGAGGGCGATACCGCTGGCCAGGGCCTGTTGGACGAGATGCCCGATTGGGTCAAAACCCAAATCGAGATGGACGATTATGTGAGCTATCTGCAAGCGCCTGTCGGCACTTGGGCTGGCAAGACCTACCGCATCACGATTGACGGCGACTGCCACACATTCGCGTATCGCAAGGACTATTTCGGCGAAGGCTCGATCTCGGGCTTGACCGAGGCGCCGACCACCTGGCAGGGCGTGAATGCTTACTCTGCAGCTGTAAAAGGCCAGAAAGACCCGCTGACCGGTCAAGACGCCATTGGCTACCTTGACCCACTGAAGGGCTGGGGTGGGTTTGGCTTCTACTTCTTGGAAGACCGTGCAACAGCGTATGTGAAGTACCCCGGCAACCCGGCTTGGCTGTTCGAACCGGAAACCATGAAGCCCATGGTCAACAACCCCGGTTGGGTTCAGGCCATTCAGGACGTTATGGACAACATTCCGAACATGCCTGCCGACCAAATCAACGCCGACCCCGGCACGACCGCATTCCAGCAGTTCTTGGCTGGCACGGGTTCGGGCGTTTGCTGGTGGGGCGACGTGGGCTCCAACGCCAAAACGTCTGACACATCGGTTGTGGGCGACGTTGTGGGCTTCTCGATCAACCCCGGTTCGGACAAGGTGTACAACCCCACCGCTGCGGCATGGGAAACCCCTGCAACGCCGAACTTTGCTCCGAACATGGCCTTCCTTGGTTGGGGCGTCTATGTGACCAACCGCGTTTCGGCTGACGAGAAGAAGCGCAAAGCGGCTTGGTCTGTGGCAGCTCACCTGGGTGGCAAAGACATCTCCTTGTGGATGGCGGCTTACCCGTCGGGCTTCCAGCCCTATCGCAACAGCCACTTCAACTATGAAGAATGGGCTGCCGCTGGCTACGATCGGGCGTTTGTCGAAGACTACCTCGGCTCTAACGCTGACAGCTACAACCACCCCAACGCCGCCATCGAACCGCGTATCCCCGGCATCTTCCAGTACTACTCGGTCGCCGAGGACGAACTGGCCAAGGGCTATGCGGGCACCTATGCCTCGGCACAAGAAACCGCCGATGCAATTGCCGCCGCTTGGGAGAAGATCACCGACCAGATCGGCCGCGATGGTCAAATCGCTCTATACAAAGCCTCTTTGGGCATGTGATCGGGCCGGATGGGCCACTGGCCCATCCAACCCATCAAGACAAGCGCGCTGGGAAACCGGCGCGCTTTTTCTTTGGTGGCTCTGGGCCATAAAAATCGGCCCAAGCCAAGCCCGCGCCGTCAGATGTGGTATAATTTAAGCGCCTAGCGGCGGAAAATCATCTGCAGGCCAAACATGGGCGAGATCGATATTCCGCCCGAAATGGCGGTGCTTTTGGTGGAAGAGGTAGACACCAATTTCATCGGCCAAAAGCCGTCATACAATGGGCCGCAAGACGCAGTTCCCCTCTTCCAACACGGGCCCTGTTTCGCTAACATACAGCTAGGCAAGTTGGGTGGATTTTAGATGAGCGAAGGCGATCTTCTTCATGTTGTGGCAAGTGACAACATCGGCCCAACACGGCGCACCCTTGGACTAGCGTTGATCTGGGGCTCTCCAACGGTTTTGGGGCTGGTGGCGCTGGCTCAGACACTGCAGGCTTGGGCCGGGTTTGACTTTGGCTTCACCAATTGGCGCCCCACGCTTTACGCCTACGTGCTTTATGCAGGTTGCCTGTGCTGGGGTCAGGTTCTGGTGAAAGGAGAGCAGGGCAAACGCATTCTTTTTGTGCTGCCCGCCGCGCTCTTTGTGGTGTCGCTGACCGTGTTTCCGTTGCTTTTCGGGCTGGTCATTGCCTTCTCAGATTGGAACCTGTCCTCGCTGGATGGGCGCCAATTCAACGGCGTGGCGAACTTGGTGCAGATGTGGCACGATCCGTTCTACTGGAACGCGCTGACCAATATGGTCTGGTATGTGCTGGCGATCTTGCCGGAATATGTGGTGGCTTTTGCGCTGGCCTTAATGTTGAACGCAGATATCCGCGGACAAAAGTTTTTCCGCGTGGCCTTCTTGATGCCCTTGATGCTGTCGCCCGTGGCCGTGTCTTGGATGATCGGCAAATCGATGATGGAAACCCGCTTTGGCCCCTTGGCCAATTTGATGAAGCATCTGGGCTGGGAAGAGCCATCGTTTTTCTCGTCCCCGTGGATCGCCAAATCCACCATGATGCTGATGGATGCGTGGACGTTTATTCCCTTCATGATGATCATGATTTTGGCGGGCTTGCAGGCCATCCCCAAAGAACTGCAAGAGGCAGCCCGCGTGGACGGCGCCTCCGGCTGGCGGTCTTTTTGGGAGGTGACCTTTCCCTTGATGTTGCCTGTTTCCATCACCGCGGTTTTGATCCGGTTGATCTTCAAGCTTAAGCTGGCCGATATCGTAATCACTGTCACATCGGGCGGGCCGGGTGGGGCCACCGATACGGTGACCAGTTTCATCTTCCGCGAATACCGTGACCGATCGAATGTGGGCTATGGCACCATGCTGGCCATGGTTTATCTGGTGATCATCATCGTGGCGATGACGCTGCTGATGAAAGCCGCTGACCGCTATATGAAATCGAGTTACTGACATGACAACACAGATCTTTCGCGACAGCGCCGCTGACCGTAATTTCCGTGCCAAGTGGTGGACAGGGCGGGTTGTCATCTATGGACTGTTGATTTTTTGGGCCATCGTGGCGCTGTTTCCGATTTACTGGACGATGACGACCTCGTTCAAAATGGCGCCGGATGTGATGAAGGGCAGCCTTGTACCTTGGTGGGATTTTACGCCCAAATGGCTGGGCTGGAAGTCGCTTGGCCTATCGCCGGGTACAATCTTTGAACAATCAACGGTGCGCGGAGAGTTTCTGCGGCGGTTTTACAATTCTGTCGTAATCTCGGTCAGTTCGTCCCTTCTGGCGGTGGCGTTGGGCAGTTTGGCGGCCTATGGGCTAAGCCGGTTCAGCTATAAGTTTTTGTGGATGAAGAACGCCGATATTTCGTTCTTCTTCCTCAGCCAGTTGATCCTGCCGCCGGTCGTTCTGGCCCTGCCCTTCTTGGTTCTTTACAGAGAACTTGCCCTGCTTGATACGCAGATCGGATTGATCTTGCTGTACACCCTTTCGGTCCTGCCCATCGTCATCTGGATCATGCGAGATCAATTTGCAGGGATACCAACTGAGTTGGAAGAGGCCGCCATGGTCGATGGCCAGACAATCTGGGGCGCATATTTGACCATCATCTTGCCTATCGCCCTGCCCGGCATGATGGCAGCCCTGATCTTGTCGCTGGTGTTGACGTGGAACGAGTATTTCTTTGCGGCCCTTCTGACCTCGACCTATGCCAACACGCTGCCGGTGATGGTGGCCAGCCAGACCGGATCGCAGGGGATTTCATGGTGGTCAATGGCCGCGCTGAGTTTTGCGGCCATCCTGCCCTTGATCATCATTGGCATCGGGCTGGAGCGGTTTATCATCAAAGGCATGGCAGCGGGGGCCGTGAAGTGAAGACTGATTTTTCGCAGAAAAATCGTAGCCACGAATTTTCTGCGAAAATTCTGGGGATGTGGACATGTTAAAGGGTATAGACCAACGTCTCAGTGCCGAAATCGTGCATGTGCTGATGCTGATGGGCCACGGCGATGATCTGGTGATCTGCGATGTAAACCATCCCGCCGTCACCATTGCCAAAGACACCACCTATGGCAAATTGGTTGATATGGCAGGCTGCAACTTGCTATCAGCGGCCGAGGCGATCTTGAGCTTGATGCCTTTGGACACCTTTGTGCCCGCCCCCGTAGCGCGGATGCAGGTGGTGGGGGACCCAGATAAGGTGCTGCCGCTGTTTACCCAGATGCAAGCCACCTGTTCGCGCGTCGATGGGCGAGACATTGCGCTGAACCCTTTGGAGCGATTTGCTTTTTACGAAAC
>CANIKY010000043.1 GCA_947468085.1 Paracoccaceae bacterium
CGCGGCCGGCGGTTTCAGGATGCCCGTTGACGGTGATGTCGGCGATATAGGTCAGGATCTTGGTCGCGCGGTCTTGGCGCTTTTTGAAGGTGAACAGGTCGGGTGTCGTATCGATGAACTTGGTTGTGTAGGAATAATCCAAGAATGTCGAGTGCTTAAGCAGGTTGATGACGAATTCGATATTGGTCGACACGCCGCGAATTCGAAATTCTGACAGAGCGCGGTCCATCCGCGTGATCGCCGCCTGCGGGGTTTGCGCCCAAGCGGTGACCTTGACCAAAAGCGAATCGTAATAGCGCGTGATGACCGATCCGGCATAGGCCGTGCCGCCATCAAGCCGGATGCCGTTGCCCGTGGCTGACCGATAGGCCGTAAGGCGGCCATAATCTGGGATGAAGTTGTTTTGCGGGTCTTCGGTGGTGACACGGCATTGCAGGGCGTGGCCTGTCAGGCGCACTTCGGCTTGGGAAGGCACGCCGGTGGCTTCGGCCAGCGTTTTGCCTTCTGCAATCAGGATTTGGGCCTGAACGATGTCAATGCCTGTGACCTGTTCGGTGACGGTATGTTCGACCTGAACGCGGGGGTTCACTTCGATGAAATAGAACTTTGATGTGTCCATATCCATCAGAAATTCAACCGTGCCCGCACATTCGTAGCCCACATGGGCACAGATGCGGCGGCCCAGATCGCAGACCTCGGCGCGTTGGGCTTCGGTCAGATAGGGGGCGGGGGCGCGTTCGACGACTTTTTGGTTGCGCCGCTGGACGGTGCAGTCGCGTTCATACAGGTGGTAAATCTCGCCTTGTTTGTCGCCCAGAATCTGCACTTCAACATGGCGCGCGCGCAGGATCATCTTTTCCAGATAGCCTTCGCCATTGCCAAAGGCGGCCTCCGCCTCGCGCCGGCCTTCCAGCACTTTGGTTTCTAACTCCTCCGGCCCAAGCACCGGCCGCATCCCGCGCCCGCCGCCCCCCCATGAGGCTTTGAGCATCAAAGGATAGCCCACCGCCGCAGCCTCGGCCTTGATGGCGGTAAAGTCGTTGCCCAAAACTTCGGTTGCAGGAATAACCGGCACGCCTGCAGCCATAGCCACCCGCCGCGCGCTGGCCTTATCGCCCAAGGCGCGCATGGTTTCGGCCTTGGGCCCAATAAAGGTGATGCCGTTTTGATCGCAGGCATCCACCAGATCGGGGTTTTCTGACAAAAGCCCGTAGCCCGGGTGGATGGCATCCGCGCCCGAATTCTTGGCCACCCGAATGATTTCGGCAATTGATAGATAGGCGCCCACAGGCGACAGGCCTTCGCCAATCAGATAGGCCTCGTCCGCCTTAAAGCGGTGCAGCGATAGCTTGTCTTCCTCGGCATAGACGGCGACTGTCTTTTTGCCCAACTCATTGGCGGCGCGCATGACGCGGATGGCAATTTCGCCGCGGTTGGCGATGAGGATCTTTTTAAACTCGGTCATGGCTGCCCCTGAGTGCCTGCGGGGTACGGCCGCAGAATTGACCATTCATCCTATAAGTGCTGCGGTGCAGCGCAAGGGGGCCGTTGGGGTTTTGTTCAAGAATTCGGCAAATGAAACACTTGTGCGAAAGATTTTCGCGAAAGGGATGAAATGTATGCCAAAGTATGCCGTTTTCGGCCGGCGTTAACCGGCCAAAAACGTGTTTTTACGGCCTATTCCCCCTTGGGAATTGCGCGGCTGGCCAAAGGCACTTCTTCAAGCCAGAAAGAAAAGGCAAAGGCCACAAGTCCCATGGCGGCGGCGATCCAATAGATCGGGTGGATGGCGTTGATCACGGACTCGGCGACGATCACTTTCATCTCGGGTGAAAGTTGGGCGATCATCTGCGGCCCCAGTTGGGCCCCACCGCCCAGTTCAGCTGCAGAGCTGCCCAAACCGCTGATCAACCGTTCTGAAAACAACGCCCCAAAAGCCGCAACCCCCAAGGCCCCGCCGCTTTGACGCAGCAAGATACCAGCGGCGGTGGCCGTGCCCAAAGATTGGCGCGGCACGGCGTTTTGCACGGCGGTGGTCAGCACCGGAAAAATGCAGCCCATGCCCAGCCCCACCAGCACCAGTTGTGCACTGAACAAGACCATGCCTGTTTCAGAATTCAGCTGGGTGAGGCTAAGCATCCCCAGCGTTAAAAGGCCCGTGCCCATAATGGGCAGGATCTTATATTTGCCGGTCTTGCTCATATAAATACCTGCCACGGTCGAGGCGCTAACGATCCCCAGCGTTAGCGGGATCAGTTGCAGGCCCGATCCTGTCGGGGTCGAACCTTCGGCGATCTGCAAATACAGCGGCAGGAAGGTTATGGCGCCAAACAGGCTGGCCCCCACCACAAAGCCCAAGATCGAGGTAACCCAGAACACATTCAAGCCAAACAGCGTCATGGGCAAAATCGGTTCTGCCGCGCGCCGTTCAATCTGCACAAAGGCGATCAGACCCACCACCGTCAGCACCGCCAAGCCAACCCCGGTGGCAGACGTCCACCCAAAGCTGCGCCCGCCAAGGCTGGTCAGCAACGTCAACGCGCCAAGCCCCACGGTCAGGGCGATGGCGCCCCACCAGTCAATCTTATGGTTGACGCGCACGCCCTTGGGCTTGAAGCTGGCCGCAAAGCCCACGAGGGCTAGCAACCCCAGCGGCACGTTGATTAGGAAAATCCAGTGCCAGTTGGCCTGTTCGGTCAACCAGCCACCGGCCAGTGGCCCCAAGATGGACGAGGTCGAAAACACTGCGGCAAAGACGCCTTGGATCTTGCCGCGTTCGCGCGGGGGCACTGCATCGCCCACCACCGACAAGGCAAGCACAAACAACCCGCCACCACCCAAGCCCTGAATGGCGCGCGAGACGATCAGAAAGGTCATCGAATTGGCGACCCCACACATGATCGACCCCAAGATGAAAATGCCAACCGACACAAAGATCGTGTTCCGCCGCCCATAAAGGTCGCCCAGTTTGCCGTAAATCGGGGCGACGATGGTCGAACTCAGGATATAGGCCGTCACCACCCAAGACAGATGCTCGACCCCGCCAAGGCTGGCCACAATCGTCGGCAGCGCGGTTGACACGATGCTTTGATCAAGGGCTGCCAGGAACAGCAACAGGCCGATCGACAGGATTATAAGGCGCAAAGATCCCGCCTCGGTGGGGGCAGGGGCACCGCTTGGCGCTTGGGACATGGTCGGCTCCTATAGGATACAGATCTGCCTTAGGGCAGGGGCAATTATATGTCAATCGCATGGAATTGCGCTTGTCACATACTTGACACAAGCGATGAACTTCCCCTAAGCAAACCCAATGTCTTCCCCGCGCGCCACAGCCCCCAATGATCGCATAAAAGCCACCCTGCAGGCCCAAGGCCATGCAGCCGAGGTGGCCGAGGCCTTGCTTTCGCTGGACGCCGATCACTTTCACTTTGTGCGCCGTGTGATGAAAGGCGATGTGCCGCAAAGCTTGATGGACGAACTGGGCGCAGGCCTAGAAGCCACCCAGTTTCACGCCCTGTCCGCAATCTTGCGCATTCGCGGCGGCTATGCCCGCCCTCCGGCTGAGGCAACTGTGGGGTTATTGGCTGAGGAAATGGCGCTTGACCCCTCGCGCGCAAGCCGGATCGCGGCGGATTTGGTGGATCGCGGTTTGCTGCAGCGCACTGTCAGCCAAGAAGACGGCCGCCGGTCGGTTTTGGTGCCGGCAGATGCCGCCTGGGCCTTGATGGAGGCGTTTTTGGATGCCAAATGGCAGCGCACCATACGCCTGTTCGCCCAATGGCCTGCCGAAGACATCGTAACCTTTGCCCGTCTGTTTGGTCGTTACACCGAAGGTATGCGCGAACAATATCCGGCGTCAGTTTAGGGGGCAGGGCAGATGAAGCTGGGCATTATTGGTGCAACAGGATGGTTGTGCCACGCGCGGGACCTGCCCGAACCTGTCGCAAGCGCAGCAGTCGAACCTGTTATCTGCGGATCTGCGGGGTTTCTTGCGGGCAAGATGGGCGAGTTGGACATGCTGCTCACCACCTAGCGCGCCTGTCAGGGCGTCACAGCAGCGGGGCTGGATGTCGGCGAAAGCGGGCTGCAAAAGGTCGTCGTCGAGGCTTTGGCCGCAGCCACCGCCCAAGCCAAAGCGCTGGGCCAATAGCGCCCCTTGGGGTGGGTGATCACAACACCTACCTAGTCTTGTGGGGTCGTCAGAACAGAAGAAGAACGCCGCTTCACATCCGGCCCAGATCGCGTTAGGGTCGAAAGCATGACCGACTCTGAAGATCCTTTTGATGGCATTCCTTTGTCGCGCCGCGCTCTTTCGGCGCGGCCTGCGCCCTATCTTGACGATCTCAACCCCGCCCAACGCGAGGCTGTTGAGGCGCTGGATGGTCCGGTGCTGATGCTTGCAGGTGCTGGCACGGGCAAGACCAAGGCGCTGATCGCGCGGATTGTGCATTTGCTGGCTATGGGCAAGGCGCGCCCGAATGAGATTTTGTCGGTGACCTTCACCAACAAAGCCGCGCGCGAGATGAAGCTGCGCATTGGCCGCATTCTGGGCGAGGCGTCCGAGGGGATCGCGTGGATGGGCACGTTCCACTCGCTGTCGGTCAAAATCTTGCGGCGTCATGCGGAATTGGTGGGGCTGAAGTCGAACTTCACCATTCTGGATACTGACGACCAGATCCGCCTGATGAAGCAACTGATTTCCGCCGCCAATATCGACGAGAAACGCTGGCCTGCACGGCTTTTGGCCAGCCTGATTGACGGCTGGAAAAACCGCGCCCTGCGGCCCGATCGGGTGCCAACCTCAGAGGCCAGCGCCTATAACAACCGCGGCACGGAACTTTACGAGGCCTATCAGGCCCGTCTTTTAACGCTCAACGCCTGCGACTTTGGCGATTTGCTCATGCATTGCGTGACGATCTTTCAAACCCACGCCGATGTGCTGGCGCAATACCAGCGCTGGTTTCGCTATATTCTGGTCGACGAATACCAAGACACCAATGTGGCGCAATATCTGTGGCTGCGGCTTTTGGCCCAAGGCCATCGCAACATTTGCTGTGTGGGTGATGACGACCAGTCGATCTACGGGTGGCGCGGGGCGGAAGTGGGCAATATCTTACGCTTTGAAGCAGATTTTCCCGGGGCCAAAGTGGTGCGGCTGGAACAAAACTACCGTTCAACCCCGCATATTCTTGCGGCAGCCTCTGGCGTGATTTCGGCCAATGCGGGACGCTTGGGCAAGACCTTGTGGACACAAGAGACGCTGGGCGAAAAGCTGCGCCTGATCGGCCATTGGGACGGCGAGGAAGAGGCGCGCTGGATCGGCGAAGAGGTCGAGGCGCTGCAACGTGGCGGGCGCGGCCTTGGTCTGATGGGGCTGGATGACATCGCCATTCTGGTCCGCGCCAGCCACCAGATGCGCGCCTTTGAAGATCGTTTCCTGACCATCGGCCTGCCCTACCGCGTCATCGGCGGGCCGCGCTTTTACGAGCGCCAAGAAATCCGCGATGCGATGGCCTATTTCCGGCTTGCCGTCAGCCCCGAAGACGATCTGGCCTTTGAGCGTATCATCAACACCCCCAAACGCGGTTTGGGCGACAAGGCGCAAGCCGATCTGCAACGCGCGGCGCGTTTGGCGGGTGTGCCTTTGTTAGACGGTGCGCGCGAAGTGCTGGCCAAGGGCGCGGTGGGCGGCAAGGGTGCTGCCCACCTGCGCGCCTTTGTCGGCAATATCGACCGCTGGCATCAGGTCATTCAAGCACCACACAACCACATCGAACTGGCCGAGCAAATTTTGGACGAATCGGGCTATACCGAGATGTGGCAAAACGACAAAACCCCCGAAGCGCCGGGACGGTTGGAAAACCTTAAAGAACTGGTCAAAGCTTTGGAGCAGTTCGAAAACCTGCAAGGGTTTTTGGAACACGTCTCGTTGATTATGGACAATGAAACGGAAGAGGCGGCCGAAAAAGTCTCGATCATGACGCTGCACGCGGCCAAGGGCTTGGAATTTCCTGCCGTCTTTCTGCCAGGCTGGGAGGATGGCCTGTTCCCCAGCCAGCGCAGCATGGATGAAAGTGGGCAAAAAGGGTTAGAGGAAGAGCGCCGCTTGGCCTATGTCGGCATCACGCGGGCGGAGCGGTTGTGCACGATTTCTTTCGCGTCCAACCGCCGCGTTTATGGCCAGTGGCAAAGCCAGATGCCCAGCCGGTTTATCGATGAATTGCCCGCCGCCCATGTGGCCGTGCTGACCCCGCCGGGCCTTTATGGTGGCGGATACGGCGCTGCGGCGGTGGGGTATAGCACCACGATCGACCAGCGCGCGACCAAGGCGGATGTCTATAACTCGCCCGGGTGGAAGCGGATGCAAGACCGCGCCAGCACACGCGGCATGGCCCAACCGCAAGAGGCGCGCGGCATCGTGATTGATGCGCAGGCCCTGTCGGCCTATGGCATCGGCGAGCGCGTGTTTCATCAAAAATTCGGCTACGGCGAGGTGATTTCGGTGGAAGGCGACAAGCTGGACATCGAATTTGACCATGCGGGATCAAAAAAGATCGTCGCGCGCTTTGTGATGCCGGCGCATCAGGTTTCGGACGTTCCATTCTAGGCTGGCGTTGGAAGCGGGGGTTTCATACCCCCGCACCCGCTGCAAAAGCGGGGGTTTCACACCCCCGCACCCCCGTGGGATATTTGGGCACATATGAAAGGGATTAGCGGCGCAGGGCTTTGGCGGCTTGGTCAAGCGCGAGAAGGCTAAGGCCCGCCAACAGGCCCCAGAACGCGGCGCCTATGCCCGCGATGGATAGGCCCGAGGCGGTTAGGGTTAAGGTGACGCTGGCGGGAAAGCGGGTTTCGGCGGTGGCATAGGCGTTTGTTAACGCGCCGGTCAGCGGGCCAAGAAGGGCTATGCCCACCAGAAGGGTCAGGATATCAGCCGGCATGGCGTGCAAAACGGCCATGACCCACGGGCCTGCAATGCCCAAAAGACCCCAGACCGCCGCATAGGCAAGGCCCACTTTCCAGCGTTCGTTGCGGTCAGGGTGGACGTCATCGCCAAGACAGATCGCAGCGGTGATCGCAGCCATGCTGATGGTATGGGCGCCAAAGAGACCAAAGAGGGCAGAGAGACCTCCAGTCGTTTGAAGCGCTTGGCCGACCGGCGGCTGATACCCCGCCGCGCGCAGCGTGGCAAAACCGGGCAGATTTTGGCCGGCCATGGTGACAAGGTAAAGCGGCAAAGCAAGTCCGATCAGCACATCCAGCCGGAAGTCGGGCGCAATGAGCGTGAGTGTGGGATGGGGTGGGGCAAAGGCCGGCAAGGCTACACCACCCGGCCCAAAGGCCAAGATCAGCCCCGCACCAAGGGCCGCTAGAACCGCCATTGCGGGATTGGCGCGCCGCACGAGGGCAAAGATGGCAAGCAGGATGAAGCCTGATACCCCTAAGCTGCTGCTGACGGCCAAGCCTTTCAGACAAAAGGGCAGCAAGACGCCCGCCAGCATAGCCGCGGCGATGCCATCGGGGATCTGCGCCACCAGTCGGCCCAAGGGGCGCAGTGCACCGGTTAGGGCGATCAAGCCGCCTGCCACAACAAAAGCCCCCACGGTTTGCGCCATCGTGATGCCCGAAGTGGCGGCAATCAACGCGGCACCGGGTGTGGACCAGGCCAGCACCACTGGAACCCGCGTGCGCAATGATAACAGGGCCGAACCTATGGCTTTGGCCAAGCAAACGGCCAACAGCCAGCTTGCAGTCTGGGCTTGGGTGGCTCCGACAGACTGCGCTGCCGCCAGCACCAAGGCGACTGTGCTGCCATAGCCCACCAAGGCCGCGACCAAGGCCGCCGAGATCATCGACAGGCGCATATCTGTTCCCATGTTTGCCGATGACGGCCCGTTGCGTTGCGGTGCGCGCCGATCCTTATTGAACACTCGGTTACATAGTTTGGCCGATTACCCCACATCATGCTCGGGCCTTTGAAATCTCGTCCCATGCGGTGTTTAGCGCGCGCAGGCGGTCTTGGGCGAGTTTCACCGCCTCGGGCGGCACACCGCGGGCCAGCATCACATCGGGATGGGATGCTTTGACACCGTCGCGCCACGCCTTGCGCACCGCGTCATCCGAGGCATTTGGGTCAACCCCCAGTACGCCATAGGGGTCGTCTTGCACATGGCGGGCGCGCAGACTGCGAAAACACGGGTCATCCAGCCCAAAAATCTGCGCTACGTTGCGCAAAAACGCCTCTTCGGCGGGGTGAAAGGTGCGGTCGGCCACGGCGATGTGAAACAGCCCCTCCATCAGGTCAATCAGCACATCGCGGTCGGAGGGCTTGAACATGGCGCGGATCTTGCGGGCATAGGCATCAAAGCCCGCCACATCCTGTCGGGCCAAATCGAACACCTTTGCGGCGCTGGCCTCTTCGGCCTTGGGGATGGTGAAGACACGGCGAAAAGCTGCCACTTCATCGCGGGTCACTTGGCCGTCGGCTTTGGCCATTTTTGCCCCCAAGGCGATCACAGCGATGGTAAACCCAACCGATCGTTCGGGATTTCGGCGTAGACTGTCAAACACCGTGCCCAAACCCTCGCCAGTGGCGAGCGCGTTAAGAGCTTGGGCAATGCGAGACCATAGCGACATGGTTTATATTAGCGCGAATGCGCGGCGCTGTCAGGGGAGAATACGATATTCAACGCAGAATGCGTTCGCCGTGCGGGGTTTGAAACGTCGCTGATAGGATCTTGTGCGCGCCCTGCACAAGGATCACGCGTGGGTCGTGAAGGGCCAAGGCGGCCTGCAAATTGGCCGCTTGGGGGTGTTCGATCTTAAGAGACGTCAGACGCAGGCCGGAATCGGGCAGCGACTGCGTAGGGTGCAGCAGGGTTTGCCATTCAATCAACGCAGGATAAGCGCCGTCATAGGGCAAAATACCGTCGCGGGGCACGGTCATTTTCCAGCGGTAGTCGCCTCGCGCCAAAGACAGCGGCACCCCACAGCCCTTAGGGCTAGCGGCGAGGGCTGCTGTCATATCATCGGTGCGCATCACCCAATTTGTCAGGCGCGGCGGGCCAGAAAAGCGGTCAAGGTCAAACCAACGCGGTTGGGATGGGGCTGTGCCTGCAGGATCAATGGCGATGACCTCTAGATAAAGATCCCCCAAACCCAGCAGGCGGTTGTGGGTGCCCATCAGCGGATGGGCCCCGCCGCCGGCCATCTTGACGCCAAGGGTGTGTTCCACCCAATCAACGCCCTCTTGCAAGGTGCGCGCCGATACGGCGATATGGTCAAAGGCAAGGCTCATTGGGGCTGCACCACGCGCACCTGTGCCCGCATGGCCAGCGCCAGCGAGGACAAGCGCGCCTGCGCCACTTCGCCGTAAAGATCCTGGCCATCACGCGTCAGATGCAGTTCCAGAATCTGATCGTCTTCGTTCCAGACCAAACGACCGGCCTGTGCGGGATCGCCGCCCGCAAACATGGCACCAAAGCGCATGGCTTTGCCCAAGATCTCAGCCTCTTGGATCTGCGTTTCGCTGAGCAGGCGAAACAGCGGTTCCAGCCGCGAACCTGTGCGGGAATTCTTATAGCGGTGCAGCAAGGACAGGCCCAAAAACACCCGCCCGGGGTGATCAAGGCCGCCAAGGTTGGCGCGGGTGGCGTTGTCAAAGCAGGCCTCGGCGCGGTAGTCTGGGTGGGCGCGCCATGTGGTGTCGTGCAAAAGGCACGCGGTTTTCATCAAGCGCAGGCGCTGTGCATCAGCCTGCGGAAAAAGCGGTAAAAGGAATTCGAACAATCGTTTGCCTGTGCCCGGAATTCGTGCCGCCGTTTGTTCACTGGCCCGCGCCGCCTCGATCAATGGGTCGCGTTGGCGCAGGCGTTCGGGCATCACTTCGTAAAGCAGCCCTTCGCGGATGCCGTAAGCCGAGACGTCAATTTCTGACGGCTTCAGCATCAAGATCAACTCGCGCAAAACGTCGCAGGCGAGGGGCACCAGTTCCATCCGCTCGGCAGAGGTTCCGGTGCGCGCGCGCAAGGCGCCCAGGTCGGCGTTTTGAATCCAATCCAGCGTTTCCAGCAGGCTTTGGGGCATCATGCGGTATTCATGCAGCACAGTCAGAGGGTAATTGCGGCGTTCCATATCCAGTCGGGCTATGACGCGCCACGATCCGCCGACCAGATAAATCCGCTCGCCGTGTGATTGAACCTTGGCCTGTAGGTCTTTGATCAAGCGGTCAATATGCTCAGCGCGGGCCTTGGGGCCGCCCTGCACTTGTTGCAAGCGAAACGGCCCAAGGGCCGAGGTGGCGCGCCGCCCAACTTTGCCATCGCCAATCCGCGCCAGTTCCATCGAGTTGCCGCCGATGTCGCACACGACACCCTTGGCGTCAGGCCAGCCCAACAACACGCCCTGTGCTGACAGGCGTGCCTCTTCATCGCCGTCGACCACCCAGATTTTCAGGCCAGTTTGATCAAGTACCTCTTGTTGAAATTCGGGGCCATCTTCTGCCTCGCGGGCGGCGGCGGTGGCGACCACGGTCAGGTTTTCGATCCCCATCCCTTTGGCAAGCAAAGCAAAGCGTTTTAACGCCGTCAGTGCTCGCTTGCGCCCTTCGGGATTAAGGCGGTTGGTTTCGGCAAGACCTTTGCCCAGCCCGCACATGATTTTTTCATTGTAAAAATAAGCTGGAGAGCGGGCTGCTCCGTCAAACACCACCATCCGGACAGAGTTCGACCCCACATCCACCACGCCGACGCGGCTAAGGGCGCGGGCTGAGGGGTCATCAAACAGGCTGCGGCCGAACAGAACCTTGTCGGCTTCAATGTGGTCATGAATGGCGCGGGTCGGATTGGGTGGTTTGCTCATCGTCGATTCCCCGCGGTTGGACGTCTTGGCCTGTCCATGGCGCAGGATCTTGCTGTGGTCAATCGACCCTTTAACATCGGTGTGAAGCGGGGCCTTGCACGGCGCGCTTTGGCTTAGCCGGCACGCCCTGCCAAAAGGGGCGCATCCTTAATGCCCGCCGAACCGCGCCCCGAAAGCGAGGGGTTTTCCATAAAAAACCTGTGGCAGTTAAACAAAGAGGCCTGCGCTTTGACAAGATCGCGTTCATAACTGCCGTTGGCATGCAAAAGCCAGCTCTGCGACTCGTCCGCCAAGTTGGCGGCCATGATTTGCCCCATGATTTGTGCGCGCACTGTGGGATTGTGGATCGCCACCAAGGTTTCCACGCGGCGCGACAGGTTGCGGTCCATCCAATCGGCTGAGGATAAAAACACCAGCGCCGCGCTGGAGGGCAGGCCTTGGCCATTACCAAAGCAGACGATCCGGCTGTGTTCCAAAAAGCGGCCAACAACGGACTTGACGCGAATATTCTCTGACAGGCCCTTGATTCCGGGACGTAATCCGCAAATGCCGCGCACGATCAGGCTGATCTTCACCCCCGCGCTAGAGGCCGCATAAAGCGCGTCGATGACATCGGGTTCAAACAAGGAATTGACCTTGATCCAGATCTCGGCAGGGCGTCCGGCGCGGGCATGGTCAGCTTCGGCGGCGATGAGGGACAAAAGGCGGGGTTTGAGTGTGATGGGGGCAATGGCCAAGTTTTCCAAGCCC
Organism: Paracoccaceae bacterium; assembly: GCA_947468085.1. Classification (GTDB taxonomy): domain Bacteria; phylum Pseudomonadota; class Alphaproteobacteria; order Rhodobacterales; family Rhodobacteraceae; genus Stagnihabitans. The sequence goes on from CANIKY010000043.1 coordinate 11,611, forward strand.
GTGGGCTGCACATAGCCTGAAAGGTAGTTAAACACCTTGGTCGCATCACGCCCAAGGGCAGGATCGCAGGTGAAAAAGCTAAGATCCGTATAAATCCGCGCGGTGATCGGGTGGTAATTGCCCGTGCCGTAATGGGTATAGGTGACCAGATTGTCGCCTTCACGCCGCACCACGGTTGAGATTTTGGCATGGGTTTTCATATGGGTAAAGCCGTAAACCACATGCGCGCCCGCCCGTTCCAAACGGCGCGATTGCAAGATATTTGCAGCTTCATCAAAGCGGGCTTTTAATTCGACCAAAGCTGTCACCGATTTGCCATTCTCTGCCGCCTCGCACAGGGCCGAGACGATCGGGCTGTCATGGCTGGTGCGGTACAGCGTTTGTTTGATGGCCAGCACATCAGGGTCGCGCGCGGCTTGTTCCAAAAAGCGGATGACCGTGTCAAAAGTCTCATAGGGATGATGCAGCAGCATGTCTTTTTGCCGAATGGCCGCAAACAGATCGCCGTCATGGTCTTGCACGCGTTCGGCCACGCGCGGCGTAAAGGGCGGCCACAGAAGATCAGGGCGCGAGGACAGGACCAGTTGTTTGAGGTCTGCCACACCCAGCAGGCCCCGCGCCTCCACCACCTCATCTGGTGTCACCGACAGTTCGTGCATGATCATGGCGCGCAAATCTTCGGGCGCCCCGGACGAGATTTTCAGGCGGATCACCTCGCCTCTGCGGCGGCGTTTGAGGGCGGTTTCAAATTCGCGCACCAAATCTTCGGATTCTTCTTCCACCTCTAAATCGCTGTCGCGCAGCACGCGAAACATGCAGTGGCCGCGATCGGTGTAGCCGGGAAACAGCATATCCAAGTGCAACAGCAGCAGCTCTTCCAGCGGTAAAAACCGCGCTTCACCAGGTTTGCCCGGCAGGGGCACAAAGCGGGCGACCTGTTGGGGAATGGGCAGCAGCGCTTTTAGCGTGCGGCGGTCTGATACGCGCTCTAGCTCTAGGGCAAGCGAAAAGCCGGTGTTGGGGATGAATGGGAAAGGATGGGCTGGATCAATCGCTAAGGGCGACAACACGGGAAAAACCTTGCTTAAAAAGTTTTCCTCCAGCAGCTTTAAATCGCGCACTGTCAACTTAGAGCGGGTTAGGATGATGATCCCCTCCGCCTCCATCTCTTTTTTCAGCTTGTTGTAGACCGTCTGCTGCATTTGCATCAAGCGGCGGGCATCGGCATGGATCAGGGATAATTGTTCGGCCGGTGTGCGGCCATCGTCGGACAGGGGGGCGTTGCCGTGACGCGCCTGCGCGCGCAAGCCAGCGACGCGCACGGTGTAAAACTCATCCAGATTGGTGGCCGAGATTGACAAAAAGCGCAGCCGTTCCAGCAAGGGTACGGCGGGGTTGGTGGCTTCTTCCAACACGCGCCAGTTAAAAGCCAGCCATGACAATTCACGGTTGAAAAAGCGCCGTGGCCCTGCGGTTTCTGCCGCTGGGAAAGAGACGGCTGCGGGGAAGGGGGCTTTTAGGAAATCGGTCTGGGTCATGGTGTATCCAAGGCGGCTAAAGTTTGCCAAGCGGCAGTTGTCTCACTCTGGGGCGGTGGTGTCCAGCACCTCGGCGGCCAAGGCGCGGGTGACGGGGCGTTGGGTTGCAAGCGATTTGGCATCAAGCGCCATCACCAAAGCCTGTGCGGCGGCGATAGAGCGTTCCATGCGGGGCAAAAGATAAGGGATCAACCGTGCCTCGGCGGTGATCTGGCGGTCGGCAAACAGCTTGACCAAGACGCCCGCCAACAGGGCGTCATCGGGCGGCTCTAGCCGCGCCATCGGCATAGCTTGCAGGCGTGACAGCAGATCGGGCAGGGCCAGCCCCCAATCGCGCGGCGCAGTGGGGGCTGTCAGCAAGAGCCGACCTTCAGGGCCGAGGCGGTTGTACAGGTGAAACAGCGCCTCTTCTGCGCGACCTGTCACATGATGCGCATCATCAAGGATCACGCAGGCGTTGGGTGCTATTTGGGGCAACTGTGCGAGCAGGTCGGCAGGATTAACCCACAAGGCTTGGGCCATTTCCGCCCAAATATGCGCCAGATGTGTTTTGCCCGCACCACAAGGGCCTACCAGCAGCAACCGCCCGTTTGCCCAGGTCTGCCAACTGTCCACCGCCGCCAGTGCAGCCGCAGTGGCCGAGGTGACCAAGAAAGCATCGCGCTGCCAAGCTTGGGTCAGCGGCAGATCAAAGGTCAATTGTCCGCTCACCCTTGGCCCTTATCCTGCGCTGGGTCACTGTGGCCGTGATACAGCAGGCTCTCTTGATACTGCCCGATGGCAAAGCGCATCAAAACCCCGACCGCCGCCGAAATAGGCACCGCCACCAGCATCCCCGCAATCCCAAACAGCCCGCCAAACAGCGACAGTGCAAACATCAGCCAAACAGGATGCAGCCCGACCGATTTGCCCACAAGGCGCGGGGTCAGCACGTTGCCTTCGACAAACTGGCCAAAGCCAAAGACTGCAGCGATGATGCCGATTGACACCCAATCCCCCCAGAATTGATACAAAGCAAACCCAATCGCCAAGGCCCCGCCCACCAGTGCGCCGATATAGGGGATCACCGTCATCACTCCGGCAATCGCCCCGATGACCAGCCCAAATTGCAACCCTGCCAGCATCAATCCCGCCGCGTAATAGGCTCCCAAGGTCAGGCACACCGAAACTTGCCCGCGCACAAAGCCTGCAAGGGCGCGGTCAATCTCTTGTGCCAGTTTGCGCACCACAGGGGCATGGTCGCGCGGCAGCAAATCGTCGACGCGCGCGACAAGCTTGTCCCAATCCATCAACAGATAAAAGGCTACGACAGGCACAACCACGATGAAGATCAGCCACCCCATCACCCCAAAGACCGACGACACCAAGCCCTGCGCCAAAGTGGCGCCGCGTGCTTGAATAGCTTGGGCTATCTGATCAAGCGTGGTGCGCATGACCGAGGTGCTGTCGCTTAACTCTGGAAAACGGGTGATCAAAAAGGCCTGAAATTCTGTGACGAGGGTTGGGGCTGCGTTGATCAGCGACGTCAACTGCTGCACCAAAACTGGGATCAGCGCCAAAACGATCAGCACCACCAGCACAAAGGCTGCAACCGAAATGACCAAGGTTGCCAAGGCGCGCGACAGGCCCCAGCGTTCCAAGCGGTCAGCCACCGGATCCAGAAAATAAGCTACGGCGCCACCCACCAGAAAGGGCAACAGGACCGAGCCCAAATACCACAAGGCCACAAAGAACAAGAGGGCGGCAATCATCCAATACCGACCTTGAATTTGATTTGACACGCGCGTCACTCCTACTTCGGGGTTTGATATTGCCCATGATGCCTTGGGTTGCAAGGTTGGGTGAGATTTTGGCACCCAAGTTATCAGATTTTTACGACAAAATCGCCCCGGATCGCACCAAGTGCGCCCATCTGCTTGCGAGGGTGGGTGCAACCCGTTAGGAACAATAAAATCATTCGAAAGAGGCCCCCCATGCGTCTGTCGCGCTACTTTCTGCCTGTCTTAAAGGAAAACCCCGCCGAGGCGCAGATCGTCTCGCACCGCTATATGCTGCGTGCCGGTATGATCAAGCAGCAGACCGCGGGGATTTATTCGTGGTTGCCCTTGGGGCTGCGGGTGCTGAACCGCATTCAAACCATCGTGCATGAAGAGCAGGCGCGCGCGGGCCACATTCCCTTGCTGATGCCCACGCTGCAACCTGCTGATCTGTGGCGCGAGTCTGGGCGCTATGACGATTACGGCCAAGAGATGCTGCGCATCAAAGACCGTCAGGGCCGCGAGATGCTGTATGGCCCCACCAATGAAGAGATGGTGACGGATATTTTTCGTTCGCACGTCAATTCGTACAAAGACCTGCCGCTGACGCTGTACCATATTCAGTGGAAGTTTCGCGATGAGATGCGCCCGCGCTTTGGTGTGATGCGCGGCCGCGAGTTCTTGATGAAAGACGGCTATAATTTCGACATCGACAAAGACGCTGCCCTGCACGCCTACAATCGCCACATGGTCAGCTATCTGCGCACCTATGAACGCATGGGCCTGACGGCTATTCCGATGCGCGCCGCCTCTGGCCCGATTGGCGGCGATAACACGCATGAGTTTTTGGTGCTGGCGACAACTGGCGAATCGGAAGTGTTTTACGATTCGGCCGTGGTTGATTTGAAACTCGGTGTGCGAGAGGTAGATTACGACGACCGCGCCGCTGTGGCAGAGGTGTGTCAGGAATTCACCACGCTGTATGCGCGTACCGATGAAACCCATGACGCGACCCTGTTCGACGCCATCCCCGAAGACCGCCGCAAGGTCGGGCGCGGGATTGAGGTGGGGCAGATTTTCTACTTTGGCACCAAATACTCCGAAGCCATGGGGGCCATGGTCGTCAACGACAAAGGCGAGAAAGTGGCGGTCGAAATGGGCAGCCATGGCATTGGCGTCAGCCGTTTGTTGGGGGCCATCATCGAAGCCAGCCATGACGACAAAGGCATCATCTGGCCTGAAGGCGTGACACCCTTTCCCGTAGGCATCGTGAACCTTAAGCAAGGCGATGCCGCCGCCGATGCCGCCTGTGCGGCTTTGGAAAAAGCATTGCTCGCCAAGGGGTTGGAACCGCTTTACGACGACCGCGACGAACGAGCCGGTGCAAAATTCGCCACGATGGACCTGATCGGCCTGCCGTGGCGCATCACGGTTGGCCCGCGCGGCTTGGCCAATGGCGTGGTGGAACTGACCTCGCGCCGCACGGGTGTGTCGGTTGAGATGACGCCCGAAGACGCCGTTGCCAAAGTGGCAGAGATTTACGCCGGCATCTAAAGCCTTTGCCGGTTTTTGCAGACAGCCCCGAGCCCTTGGTTCGGGGCTTTTTCCTTGTCGCATAGATTGCGCAAAGACCTGCGATAATCTTCAAACGCCAAATCAGTCTGGCAAATTGGGGCCATGCGCCCTATGGTCACCCCATCACTTTCAAGGAGCGCATCATGGACTATCGCCGCTTGGGCAAATCGGGCCTGCAGGTTTCGGAATTTTCGTATGGCTCTTGGGTGACCTTTGCCAAACAGGTCGATCTGGCCCCCGCCAAAGAGATGCTGACAGCCGCCTATGACGCGGGGATCAACTTTTTTGACAATGCCGAAGGCTATGAACAGGGCCGATCCGAACTGGTCATGGGCCAAGCGATCGAGGAATTGGGGTGGAGCCGCGACAGCTATATCGTCTCCTCCAAGGTGTTTTGGGGCGGCGCTAAGCCCACACAGCGCGGCCTGTCGGCCAAACATGTGACCGAGGCCTGCCACGCGGCCTTAAAACGCCTTCGGGTCGAACATCTTGACCTGTATTTCTGCCACCGCCCCGATATCGACACCCCCATCGAAGAAACCGTGCGCGCCATGCACAATCTGGTGGTGCAGGGCAAGGTTTTGTACTGGGGCACCTCGGAATGGTCGGGCCAGCAAATAACCGAGGCCCATGCCGTGGCCGCGCGCTGCAACCTAACGCCGCCCACGATGGAACAGCCGCAGTATAACCTGTTTGAACGCCACAAGGTTGAGGCGGATTACGCGCCGATCTATGACACCTACGGGCTTGGCACCACGATCTGGTCGCCGCTGGCTTCTGGGTTGCTGACGGGCAAATACAACAACGGCATCCCCAATGATGCGCGGGCCAATTTGGCCGGTTACGAGTGGCTGCGCGACAATTTCACTTCTGACGCAGGGCGCGACAAGATCGAAAAGGCGCGCGCCTTGGCCAAAGTGGCGGAGGGCGCAGGGTTAAGCCTGACCAACATGTCGCTGCTGTGGTGTTTGCACAACCGCCGTGTCTCGACCGTGATCTTGGGGGCGTCGCGCATCAGCCAGTTGACCGACAATCTTGCGGCTTTGACGCAAAAGGCCAAGCTGACAGCGGATGTTCTGGTGGCCATTGAGGCGATTGTAGCCAACAAACCCGCCGCGCCGCAAAAATTCTAATGCTGCACCGGCGGGTTTCACACCTTCCGGACCGCCCGTGGAGTGTATGGGCAAAGGTCAAATAGGCCGAGATTGGCTTGCGCTTGCGCAAGGATTTGGGTCAAGTAGGGCAAAAGAGCGGGGAGGCCAGCATGGCAAAACGGGCACTGATCACTTGGGGCGGTTGGGATGGGCATCAGCCTGATAAGGTCGCAGCAATTTTTGCCGCCGACCTGCGGGATGCGGGTTTTGAGGTTGACGTGACCGACAGCTTGGCGTGTTTTGATGACGCAGCAGCGCTTAAAACGCTGGACCTGATTGTGCCCGTCTGGACCATGAGCACCATCGAAAAGGAACGCAGCCAAGCGGTGGCCGATGCCGTGGAATCAGGTGTGGGGCTGGCAGGGTGCCACGGCGGGATGTGCGACGCCTTTCGCAACGATGTGGTCTGGCAGTTTATGACCGGCGCGCAATGGGTGGCGCATCCGGGCAATGACGGGGTGGAATACCGTGTGCGCATCACCGACCCCACCAATCCCTTGGTGGCCGGGATCGGCGATTTTGATGTGAAGACCGAGCAATATTACTTGCACGTTGACCCCGCCGTCAAAGTTCACGCCGTTTGCGACTTTCCGGTGGTCGATGGCCCCCATGCGCCCAATGGCCCCGTGGCCATGCCCGTGGGGTTCACCAAAATGTGGGGCAAGGGCCGTGTGTACTACAACGCGCTCGGCCACCAAGCCAATGTGATAGACCACGGCCCCGCGCGCGAAATGATCCGGCGTGGCATGGCTTGGGCGGCACGCTAAGGGCCGCCGCGGATGAGTTTTCAGGCCTATCTCGACAATATCCAAACCAAGACTGGCAAAAGCCCGGCCGATTTTAAGACCATGGCGGTTCAGAAAGGATTTGCCGGACCTGATGGCCTATCCCCTGGCGTGAAGGCCACCCAGATCACCGACTGGCTTAAGGCCGAGTTTGGCCTTAGCCACGGCCATGCCATGGCGATTTTCGCGCTGCTGAAGGGCAAGAGCAGCTAGGTGCCTTGACAGCATCGTGGCTTGACGGGGCCCCCGTCGGCCCGCATGGTCGACCCACCTTTGTCCTTTTGGAAAGAGTTCATCCTTGTCCACCCGCCCCTTTGCGCCCTTCGAATTCATGATCGCGTGGCGCTACTTGCGTGCCCGCCGCGCCGAAGGGGGCGTTTCGGTGATGACATGGATCAGCCTTGTGGGCATCACCTTGGCGGTCTTTGCGCTGATCGCCACTTTGGCGGTGCGGGCAGGGTTTCGGGCCGAGTTTGTCGATACGATTTTGGGCGCCAATGCCCATGTCACGGTTTATTCTGTGGGCCATGCCGATCAGACTGGACGCCTTATCAAAGGCTTTGCCGATCAAGCCGCAACGCTGGACCGCTTGCGCGCCGTGCCCGGCGTGACCCGTGTTGCCCCCTTGGTGCGCGGCCAAGTGATGGTGACGGCCTTTGATCAAAGCACTGGCGGCGATGTTTACGGCATGACGCTGGACGATTTGGCCAGCCTGCCGCGCATCGGGGCGGGCAATCTGGGGCAGGGGGACTTGGCCGACTATCCGCAAGGCTTGGCCATGGGGTCTGAAATGGCGCGGGAACTGGGCGTGACAGTGGGCGACAGGGTCCGCTTGATCGCGCCATCGGGCGTCAAATCAGCCTTCGGGACCAGCCCAAGGATCAAGGCCTATACGGTGCAGTACATCTTCACCGCTGGCCGCTATGACATTGATAAGGTACGACTTTATCTGCCCCTGACCGAAGCACAAAGCTTTTTTAACCGCGAAGGGCAGTTGGATGAATACGAGGTCATGGTCAAAGACCCGGACGCCGTTGATGCCCATGCCGATGCGCTGATGACAGCGGGCGGGCCGGACGCCTTGCTGTGGACATGGAAGCAAAGCTCTGGCGCCTTTTTGCGGGCCTTGTCGGTCGAGGACAACGTGATGTTCATCATTTTGTCGATCCTTGTGCTGATCGCCACGATGAACATCGTCTCGGGCCTGATCATGCTGGTGAAAAACAAGGGCCGCGACATCGGCATTTTGCGCACCATGGGCCTGACAGAGGGGTCGATCCTGCGGGTGTTTTTCTTATGCGGGTCGTTCACTGGTGTGATCGGCACGGGCATGGGGGTGGCTTTGGGGTGCCTGTTTGCGCTGTACATCGACCCGATCTTTTCCTTTGTGAACTATTGGGCGGGGGGGGGTGTCTGGGACCCATCGATCCGGGGCATCTACGCCCTTCCCGCCAAGCTGCAGGCGCAAGATGTGGGGTCGGCCATGGCGCTGTCGCTGGGCCTGTCGTTCGTCATCACCCTGATCCCCGCACGCAAAGCCGCCCGCATGAACCCGGTTGAGGCGCTGCGCTATGAATAGCCTGACCCTGCAAGGCATTGAAAAAGCCTATAATCGTGGCAAAGTGGGCGAGGTTGTGGTGCTGCGCGGCGCGAGCATCACTGTGGCGGCTGCGGAGGTCGTGGCCCTTGTCGCCCCCTCGGGCGCTGGCAAATCAACCTTGCTGCAGATCGCGGGGCTTTTGGATGTGGCAGATGCGGGCAGCGTGCACTACGGCGCACGCCAAATGACCGGCCTAAACGACCGCGCCCGAACCGAGGCGCGCCGCGCCGAGGTGGGGTTTATCTACCAGTTCCACCACCTGCTGCCGGAATTTTCTGCGCTGGAAAACATCACCCTGCCGCAACTGGCCCACGGCATCCCCAAGCCTGAGGCCGAGGCCCGCGCTCGTGACCTATTGGCCCGCGTCGGCGTTTTGGACCGCGCCAGCCACCGCCCCGCCGCCCTTTCGGGTGGAGAGCAACAGCGTGTCGCCTTTTGCCGCGCCTTGGCCAACAGCCCCAAACTGCTGCTGGCCGATGAACCCACGGGAAATCTTGATCCCGCCAATGCCGCCCAAGTCTTTGATGTGCTGATGCAGATCGTGCGCGAAACGGGGCTTTCGGCGCTGATCGCCACCCATAACATGGATTTAGCCGCGCGGATGGACCGCGTGGTACGGCTAGAGTCGGGGCAGATCGTCTAGGCAGCGCAAACTTCGCACCGCTTGAGAAAGGGGCCGATGGGGCGGGTGGATACCGGCGACGGGATCATGACACCCACGCCGTTAAGGTTGGTGGAGATTGCGGCGTATACAGAGAGGGTGCAGGGGGAGGGGGGAGAGGCTTACCCTAAGGATTGACGCAGATCTCAATCGAAACTCTTGACGGGTCAACCCTAAAGTGTAATGATTCTCACTTTAGGGTTGGGCATTGCGATGACACAATTACCAGTGGGTGGCTATGCGTTAGCCAAAATTCATGCTGCGAACAATGACAAGAAGTATTTCTGCCACCTGACGGGGTTCCTTGAAGGGGTTATCGCAAGCGGCTATCTTGAGAAAGCTGAGTTCGCACCCCTCTTGGTCGAGTGCCGAGAATTTTTTGAAAAAATTGGCGATCCTGATGCTTACGACATTCTAGAAGATTTCGCAGCAGATATTTTGGATTATGAAACGATTAAAGCATGTGCTTACAGTCGTGCAGCAGAAATTGACCCCACATGCGATAAAAGTGCACTCAATCGATTTTTGGGCTTTTGTCGTGGAATAGCTTGTGACGGCGTTATAAAGGTGCGCGAAGCAAAATCACTTGTCGAAATTCTATCAAATAGACAAGCGCTCTTGGAAGTGCCAGGAGTTCTGGAAATATTTAATACTGCTTCTGATGCAATTTCTGATGGAATAGTAGAACAAGAGGAGTCCGAAGAAATAGCGCGCGCAATTACCGCAATTGTTGGCGATAGTTATATCGACACTGGCCTTTCAACAGCATTTGGTGTGGCCGTGTTCGATGAATATCGATTTTCTAAATTTAAGGACGAGGTGGTTGGAAGCATTTTTGTCCTTACAGGTAGTTTCAAAACCTCTCCACGCAAACGGCTTGAACTTCATCTATCGAATTTGGGCGCGACAGTAAACAATGTCGTTAGCGGAAAGACCCAGTTTCTAATCATAGGCGGAGAGGCTTCTCGAGATTGGATTGAGATGAACCGCGGCCTAAAACTGAGAAAGGCGCTTGAGTTACGTCAGAAATCTGCATCACCGCATCTTGTTTCCGAAGCTCAAATTATGCGACATCTCAAAAATTAAATTACTGCTCTGTCAAACATCCAACTCCTCAACAAACCTCGCGTTTTCCTGAATATATTGAAACCGCAATTCTGGCTTTTTGCCCATCAAACGTTCGACCAAGTCGCCCGTCTCGCCGGGGTCTTCCTCAACTATAGTTACGCGGATCAACTGACGTGTCAACGGATTCATCGTCGTGTCTTTCAGGTCTTTGGCATCCATCTCGCCCAAGCCCTTGAACCGCTGCACATCAATTTTTCCACGCCCGCCCAATCCCTTGGCCAGCATCAGCTCTTTTTCCGCATCATCCGCCACATAGATCCGCTTGGCCCCTTGGGTCAGCCGGTACAGCGGCGGGCAGGCCAGATACAGGTGGCCTTTGTCGATCAGCGGGCGCATTTGGGAAAAGAAAAACGTCATCAGCAGGCTGGCGATATGCGCGCCGTCGACATCGGCGTCGGTCATGATGATGATTTTATCATAGCGCAGATCGTCAACGTTAAACTTGGCCCCCATCGTTACGCCAAGGGCTTCGCAAATATCGCGGATTTCGGAATTGTCGTGCAACTTGGCCGAGGCTGCCCCCAGCACGTTCAAAATCTTGCCCTTCAGCGGCAGCAATGCCTGCGTTTCGCGGTTGCGCGCCGCCTTGGCCGACCCGCCCGCGCTATCGCCTTCGACGATGAATAATTCCGTCCCATCGCGGTTCTTGGCCGAA
>CANIKY010000044.1 GCA_947468085.1 Paracoccaceae bacterium
AGTTTCAAAGTGTTTTCAAACATCTCATCAGTTTCGGTCGGAAATCCAGCGATCAAGTCAGCGCCAAAGACCATATCGGGCCGCAATGCCCGCGCTTCGCCACAAAAGCGGATGGAATCTTCGCGCAAATGTCGCCGTTTCATCCGTTTAAGAACAAGATTATCCCCGGCCTGCAAGCTTAGGTGTAAATGCGGCATAAGTCGGGCTTCCGTAGAGATGGCTTCCATCAAGGCGGGATCGGCCTCGATCGAGTCTATCGAGGAAATCCGCAGTCGGGCGATGTCGGTCAACCGCAACACCTTTAGCACCAAGTCGCCCAGATGCGGCGCACCCGGCATGTCTGCGCCCCAAGACGTCAAATCCACTCCGGTTAGCACCACCTCTGCAAAGCCCTTGTCGACCAGACGCTTGACCTGCTCGACCACCACCCCCGCCGGAACCGAGCGTGAGTTGCCCCGCCCGTAAGGAATGATGCAAAAGGTACAGCGGTGATCGCAGCCGTTTTGCACCTGAACATAAGCGCGCTGGCGACCAAACCCATCGATCAGATGGCCCGCCGTTTCGCGCACCGACATGATGTCGTCGACCTGAATCTTTTCTGTCGCGCCGATCAGGTCAGGCCATTTCAGTCTATCAGACAGGCCCATCCAAGTGTCGGCTTGCATCTTTTCGTGATTGCCGATCACACGCGTCACTTCCGGCATTTCAGCAAATGTTTCAGGCTCTGTCTGCGCGGCACAACCTGTAACAATCATCGCAGCACCAGGGTTTTCGCGCGCAAGCCGGCGGATTTCCTGCTTGGCTTTGCGCACCGCCTCGGCGGTGACCGCACAGGTGTTTACGATCACAGCGCCCGATAGGCCAGCGGCTGCGGCAAGCTCTTTCATCGCCTCGGATTCGTAGGCATTCAGACGGCATCCCAGCGTGGCAAAGACGGGGGCCTTGTCGAAGGGAACCGTCATGCGTGGGCCGCCACAAAGTCTGCCGACAGCAGACCGTCAAACACATGGGCCACAGGGCCGGTCAGCCAGACCCCATCGGCGCGCCAATCCACGGTCAGCACACCGCCGTCCATATCCAGCCGCACCTTGCGCCCCGTCAAGCCACGCAGATGCGCTGCGACAGCCGTCGCACAAGCGCCTGACCCGCAGGCAAGCGTTACCCCCGCCCCCCGTTCCCAGACCCGCATCCGCAGGTGGTCTGGGCCGAGGACAGAGGCATATTCCACATTGGTGCGTTGTGGGAACAAGGCATGGTGTTCGACGGCAGGGCCAAGGCCAGCTAGGTCAATCGTTGCAGCGTCAGCGACGAAATGCACGCAATGTGGATTGCCCATGCCCACCGCAGCAGGGTCGCCCGAAAGCGGCAAATGCAGCGTGTCAACCGCCGATGCCAAGGGCACCTCGCCCCACAAAAGCTGCGGCGCGCCCATATTCACCCAAACGCTGCCCTCCACGCGCTGCGCCTGCAGATGCCCGCGCGCTGTCGCCAGATCCACCGAGGTGACCCCCGCCCCCCGCATCACATAATCCGACACGCAGCGCGTTGCATTGCCACAGGCCCCCGCGCGGCTGCCATCGCTGTTCCAAAAGTCCAGTGCGAAATCAGCCGTATCGCTGCTGCGGATTTCGGCCAACTGGTCAAACCCCACGCCACAATGCCGATCGCCCAAGGCCCGCGCTAGCCCATGCGTCACAACCGCCTCGCGCCCGCGCGAGTCGATCACCACAAAATCATTGCCCGCCCCATGCATCTTCATGAAGGCAAGTGCAGCTAGGGGTCTTGTCGTGTTCATGCTCGCGGTATAGCCCTGCGACAAGCGTTTTGCCAGTGTTTCAAGGGCCAAGCTGCCAACGTGGCTTCCCACTGTCACAATCCGCCCGTTTTCCCTGCGGATTAAGGGTTGACGTCCCCTTCCGCTTTCCTTAGTCAGCGCCGCAGTGGGCCGGTAGCTCAGCCGGTAGAGCAACTGACTTTTAATCAGTAGGTCTCGGGTTCGGATCCCGACCGGCTCACCAATTTATCAAAGATCTCAAGCATTTGCGTGCTTGGGATCTTTTTCTTATGTGCAACTGAAACTTGTAAAGACTTATAGAGCGGTAGACCCGCGCGATGGGTGGGGAATCGCGGGGGGTCGTGGGTGGTGTGCCATCATGGAAAGAAGGATGGAGTTGCTAACAGTGTTAGCATATGAGAATCTATCCGAAGACCACAAATGTAAAACTATGTTGAATACTTCGCAGGAAAAAAATAAATGATGCGCTTTAACATATGTGTCACAAAGCCAGAAAATTATGTTCACTCATATGCATTTATGGAATTGAGCGAACTAATTTATTTTTCATTAAAAGAAATTGGATTCGATGTTACTTTTGGCTTCAATAGAATTGAATCTGACGCTCGAAACATAATTATCGGATGTCACCTACTTGATCCAAAGTATATGAATGAAGTTCCAAAATCATCTATCGTTTTGAATACCGAACAAATTTATGCTGATAAAATAGAATGGAACAAAAACATATTCTCATGGGTGCAAAATTTTGAGGTTTGGGATTATAACGAAAGAAATATCGAGAAGTTGTTATCTCTTGGAGTGGAGAATCCGAAAATTCTCAAGATCGGCTATCAAAGTCAACTCGCGAAAATTATCAAGAGTGAGACGAAAGACGTTGATGTTTTATTCTATGGATCAATTAATGAACGGCGAAAATTTATAATCGACCAGCTATTGCTCCACGGCTTGAAGGTAAAGATTTTGTTCGGTGTTTATGGAAAAGAACGGGATGATTGGATTGGAAGATCACATATTGTTTTAAATCATCACTTTTATGATTCTCAGATTTTCGAAATTGTTCGGGTTTTTTATTTAATGACAAACTCTGTTGCGGTGGTCGGAGAGGTCAACGATACTACTTATATCGATGAGATGTGCAGAGAAGGGGTTTACGGGGCAAAGTACGAAGATCTCGTGACCGCGTGCTTGCACATCGTTAAAAACAAAGCGATCAGAGATAAATTAGCAAATAATGGATTCAATTCAATTTTCAAACACCCACAAAAGGTTTACATGCTTCAAATGTTTGAGAAATGAGTGCGGTTTTAGTTTGTTGTAATATATTTGCAGTTACTTCACAGTTTCAGGTCGTGAAAATATAAATTCATAAAAATATTTATTCTGATTTAAGAAACTTTCTGTTCAAGACTTTTCTAATTTCTGAAGCGGAACCGATGAGGGCTGATGAGAGACTTACTGAAAATGTTCCACCCACCCCTCTCCTCCCCACCACTTCACATCTCTACCACCCTTCGCTTCGCGTCCCCGTTGACTTCGATATAGCGTTGGGTGGTGGTCAATGACGAATGACCCGCGAGTGATTGCACATCCCGCAACGATCCCCCGGCACTCGAAATCTTGCGTGCTGCGTTGGTTATGAATGTCCTGCGACCCGAATGTGACGAGCAACCCGTGAATCCCAACACCGGAAACATTCAGCGAACATGTTCACGACTGCTTGCGCTGATGTCTGCTTTGCGCGTTCTGTGGTGACGATGCGACCCTTATGATCCAACACCCCGACCTTGCCGTCGTCGACCGTGGGTATCGAGGCCACGGCGTCCTGAAGACCCGCGTGCTGACCAGCGGACAAGGCGCGGCCTGACGCCAAAACTGATCGCCGATCTGCGACGCCGCAACGCCACCGAAGCCGAAATCGGCCACATGAAAACTGACGGCCGCCTGTCGCGATCCCCGCTCAAAAGCACACTCGGCGACGCCCTCTTCGCCGTACTTTGTGGCTGCGGCCACAACATCCGAAAGATCCTGGCATACCTCAGGGCACTTTTGGCCATCATCATCGCGGCGATCCTGTCGGCACTTCGCCCGACAAAACTGGCGCAGACACCTGCAACCGCAGCCTGAACAGGTTGTTCAGGCCGAACGAGTTAGGGCTTTTGATAGGATGGGATGGGCTTTATGCAGCGGTGTGGTGGAGTGGGCGGTGTGCGGATGAATCCGTAGGCTTGGGTGCTAGGTCTCCCGCGTACTGGGTTTTTGATCACCTAAATCCAAGATGGCGGGATTTTCCGAAGCATGGTGGTATGCAGTATGTTATGCGGTTCGGATTGGATGGTCCGTATCTCCGTCCCAGCGCCCCCTGTCAGAAAATCAGCACATCGGTGTAAGCCAGTGTCGGGTGGCCATCCAACACTCCAATCTGAACTGCTGCGCCAGAACCGTTGCCATCTTTGTCATAGTAAAGGGCACCGGTGGTCGTGTTGTAGATGACCCGATCGGTTGCAATGTGGCCCTTGGTGGCATCGGCAGCAGCATAAAACGCGGTCGATCCAATTGTCCCTACTGCGCCCAACGCCGTGAATATGGCCTTAGACAAGCTGATGTGGTCGCTGGCCTTTGTGAAGTCAGTGATATGATCCAAGTCCGTCAATAGATTGAAGACAAAGGTGTCAGCACCTGCACCCCCAGTGAGGGTATCATTACCCGCTCCACCCGTCAGGCTATCGTTGCCGGCTCCACCGATGAGGCTGTCGTTCCCGAGGCCACCAACCAATGTATCATTGCCAGTTCCACCAGTCAGTGCATCGGCGAACTTCGATCCGGTCAGGGTCGTCGCAGTACCGGTATTGGTCACGCTGTAGCCAACAGAACCACCCGTTACGGCCGCAAGGTTCACAGCGAAGCCTCCGCTGGTCAGCGTGGCTGTGCCCGCATTGGTCGTGCCAGTGGTCGCTGTCAATGCGGCTGTGACGGTCGCATTGGCTGTTGAACTGGCCGCAACGGTAAAGATATCCCCACCGCCCAGATCTGTGATACTGTCGGTGCCGGAAGCCACGGTGAATTTATCGTTCCCAGCTCCGCCGGTTAAACTATCGCTTCCTAAGCCACCCACAAGGACGTCATTGCCAGCGCCACCGCTCAGCGTGTCATTGCCGCTGCCACCCGTCAGCGTGTTCACCCCAGCATTGCCGGTGATTGATACCGCAGTGCTGAGCAGTGCCGCATTTACGTTCAAAGCCGTGGTGCCCGTGGAAACTGCCGGAGTGGCAATGCCTGTGCCGATCACCACGTTCTCAACACTTACCCCCGACGTTAGGGTCAAGGTGCTGTTAGCAACCGTGGAGGTAAAGCGCACTTCATCCGTGCCATTCCCGCCAGTGATCACCTCGCCTGTGGCAAGGTCTGCTGCCAGTGCAACGACGAACAGATCATTGCCATCCCCGCCCACAACGCTGTCGGCACCTGAACCACCGATAAGGGTATCCGCACCTGCTCCGCCGTCAATTGCATTGGCAGTCGTCCCGCCCGTTAACATGTCCGCGAAGCCAGACCCGATCAGGTTCTCAATTGTGGCCAGAGTGTCCGTTCCAGCCCCTCCCGTGGCCTGTGCGGCAGTAACCGCCAGACTGACCGTAACCCCCGCCGTGGCACTGGTGTAAGAGGCCGTGTCTGTCCCAGTACCACCTGTCAACACATCGTTTCCCGCACCGCCATCCAAAGTATCATTGCCGCCCCCGCCATTGAGCGTGTCATTGCCTGCACCGCCAATAACCTGCTCCGCCACCGATGTGCCCGTCCAGCTATCGTTTCCAGAAGTTAGGCTGATGACCTTGAGTGTCTCCGTACTGACATCTCCGTCAGAAAATCTAAAATACTCAACGTTCGAGACAATGTCGGTGCCCGTTCCAACAGAATACACCGTAAAGCTGCCATCGACTGAGTTGGAAGTAATCTCAAAGGCGGCACGCGAAGCGTCATAGGCCGCGTAGTCAATGCCGCTACCGCCATTCAGGCTGTCGTTGCCAGCACCGCCGAGAAGCGTGTCATTACCGGCGTCAGCGATAATCGTGTCGTTGCCGTCCAGTCCGACCAAGTTGTTTGCGCCACTATTTCCGGTGATGAAGTTGTCTAAGGTATTGCCCGTGGCGTTGATCGACGGCGACCCAGTCAGCGTTAGTTTTTCAAGGTTGTTCCCTAGAGCGTAATCAATGGATGATTGGATTAGGTCTATACCGTCAGCATCGCCTTCCAAGACCACATCATTGGCGTTGTCCACCACATATGTATCGTCGCCAGCGCCACCCGTCAGGCTGTCACTGCCCACGCCACCATCCAGTGTGTCGTTGCCCGCACCGCCGATAACTGAATCGTTGCCATCCCAACCGTTGATTACGTTGACGCCCTCACTCCCCGTGAGACTATCGTCGTAAATTGAACCGATCAGGTTTTCGACTGTCAGTATTGTGTCGACACCCGATCCACCGGTATCTTGTGTAGATGTATTGGCAAGGCTCACACTTACTGCCCCAGACGTATTTCGGCAATCTACCCAATCGACACCATCACCACCGGTAAGTAGGTCGTTTCCTGCGCCGCCGTCCAAAACATCGTTGCCACCAGCACCCTGCAATTCGTCGTTGCCATCAGCGCCGCTTAGCCAATTTGCCACTGCGTTGCCGGTCAACACGTTGGCCTGCGCGTTGCCCGTAGCATTGACTTCAGCACTTCCCGTCAATGTCAGGTTTTCAACGTTAACGCCCAAGGTGTAGGTCAGCGCAGTTTGAACCGTATCAGTGCCTTCTTGGGAGTACTCAACAACCGTATCGTCTAGGCTGTCTGCCACATAAGTGTCATTGCCCGCCTCGCCAAACATCCAGTCAGCGCCACCACCGCCGGTTAGGCTGTCATCGCCCACGCCACCCGTCAGGCTGTCATCGCCCACGCCACCAGCCAGTGTGTCATTTCCAGCACCGCCGATAACTGAATCATTACCATCCCAACCGTTGATTACATTGACGCCCTCACTCCCCGTGAGACTGTCGTCGTAAATTGAACCGATCAGGTTTTCGACTGTCAGTATTGTGTCGACACCTGATCCACCGGTATCTTGTGTAGATGTATTGGCAAGACTGGCACTTACTGCCCCAATCGTATTTCGGTAATCTACCCAATCGACACCATCACCACCGGTAAGCAGGTCGTTTCCTGCGCCGCCGTCCAAGACATCGTTGCCACCAGCACCCTGCAACTCGTCGTTGCCATCACCGCCGGTCAACCAGTTTGCCACTGCGTTGCCGGTCAACACGTTGGCCTGCGCGTTGCCCGTACCATCGACTTCAGCACTTCCCGTCAATGTTAGGTTTTCAATGTTCGACCCCAAAGTCGCTGTTGCCGATGACTGCACGAGATCGGTTCCAGCACTTGCACCCTCGGTAATCGTGTCTAAGCCATCCGTGACATAGGTGTCGTCACCCAATCCACCGATCAGCGTGTCAGTGCCAGTGCCGCCATCGAGTGTATTGGCAGCAATGTTGCCAGTGATTGAATTATTGCCAGAGTTTCCAGTGCCGTTGATTGCAACCGATCCGGTCAGCGTCAGGTTTTCAACGTTCGAACTCAATGTCACAGCTGCCGATGACTGCACGAGATCGGTTCCAGCACTTGCATCCTCGGTAATCGTGTCTAAGCCATCCGTGACATAGGTGTCATTACCAGCACCACCCGAAAGCGTATCATGCCCATCGCCGCCATATAGGAAATCGTTGCCCGAACCCCCGAAGATGGTATCGTTTCCAGGCTGGCCAAAGATTGTGTCGTGTCCATTTTCCCCAGAAAGTGAGTTTGCTTCAGAATTGCCATATATTGTGTTGTCTTGGCTGTTTCCGGTGCCGTTTATAGGGGCGTTGCCAATTAGAACCAGCTGCTCAAGGTTTGCACCCAGCATGTAGGTCACCGAGGACTGGACGGTGTCGGCTCCCTCGTTTGCGGCCTCGGTGATCGTGTCAAAACCATCGGTGACATAGGTATCAGCCCCCAGGCCACCGATAAGAGTGTCCGATCCCAGATCTCCGATCAATGTGTTATGGGAAGCGTTGCCGGTGATGATATTGTCTAGGGAGTTTCCGGTCCCATTAATTATTGCAAAGCCAGTCAGAACCAGATTCTCAAGGTCTGCACCCAGCGTGTACGTTGCCGAGGACTGGACGAGGTCAGTTCCAGCACTTGCATCCTCAGTAATCGTGTCTAAGCCATCCGTGACATAGGTGTCATTACCCAAGCCACCGATCAGCGTGTCAGTGCCAGTGCCGCCATCGAGTGTATTGGCAGCGATGTTACCCAACAAAACATCGTTGCCACTTCCAGAAATTGCATTCTCAATTATCGTTCCTACAGCCAGAGTAAGGTTCCCTACTAACCCGGCTATCGAGGATATTGTTGGTAAGTAGTTGCTCAACTCGGTAACAGTTAGGTCTATATATTGGTCAAAGCTCCAACCTGAAAAATCAAATGTATCCGTACCACCACCGTCCACAATGCAGTATGCGTTTGTTGGCGCAAAGATGCTAATATAACGAAGGATAGGGTCATCGCTGGAAGAAATACTCGTATTGAAACCATACACCGTATCTTCAATCCGGCAGTTTTCCGAGCCGAAATTCTCCCCAACCAAGACTTGAGAACCATATAGAAGATCCAAAGCTACAATGTCTGCTACCATAGCAGTTTTAAGAAAGGCAAAGTCGACATAAGGGCTAACATTGGGATTTGAATCAAAAAAGACATTATCGCCCTGAGCCAAATAGGACATTATACTGCTAAGCCAACTGTCATTGATAAAATAGGCATCCTCATATGCACCCGTGCCATTATATGGACCGAGGTGGTATAAACCAAGGGAGTGCAAGATTTCATGAATAAAAGTCTGATACACATAACCGTTGTATGCGCCACCGCTGCCGTTGCCCCATGATGGTGAAACGTTAACCACAGCATAATCAGTATATTGGTCTCCAGATGCATCTACCGTGTAAGCATATGCGCCAGAGTCATTATCAGTAAATTCAATATCTGATATTGTATAATCAGTAGTTTTCTCGAAGTTTATACCCGTGATGTTTTCTAAGTAAACAAAAACTTCACTAATTATTTCTGCATGATAGCCCAAGACTCCATTAACATCCAAATAGTTAGACGTAATGCAGTAGGTTATTGTGCCTGAGTTGGCATTAGCGCCAGATGAGGAAAGATTGAACCTCGTCAGGTACGGCTGGCTAGCTATGTAAAGCCCTAGATCTTCATTCGTTCCTAGTACATTTGGCATCGTGATCTCCCAAATACTAGGACTTCTCCTAGGGTTTACCCGACTTGTGCGAAATTTTAGCGCATTGTCGGTCTTCGGTCTATCAGTATTATTCTTTTTGGTGCCGACCTCCATGAACCCTCGGTTCTCCCAAACGCCTCACCCCACCACAGCTCCTCCCGAACCCCGCACACCGAAAATCTGTTTATAACTGTTTATAATTTTTCGTTAGACGAAATGAAAACGACGACAACAGGCTTACCAATTGTCTTCGTTATGAAATTTGGCGCTCCCAACAGGGATCGAACCCGTGACTCTATGGTTATTTTAGAACATCCAAATGGAATGTGGTGGTTGGGGGCTGGAGCAGACCATGGCTACTTTCGACGAATTTCTATCCTCCCTCGAGTTCGACTTCGGTGAAGCACACAAGGGCAAGCGGTTCGAAGTTTTCCGCAAGTGGTTCCTTGAAAGTGATCCTGAGTGGTCCAAGACGGCGGAACATCAACCTTAGAGCACAGGATAGCTGGCTGCCTGACAGGTCTGTGGCGATACCGATTGAACGCTTTTGTCTTGGCTCGCAAATTTGGGGGGTTAGGAAAGTTTTTCTGGAAATAAAACGTTACAATCTGAAAACGACAGGTCAATTTCGCTTTCTTGACGGACAGGAACGCTTTATTCGGCTTCTTGTTCCTTGAGGCGGGTTGAACCGTCCATCCCATAATATTTCCGCCTGTTCAAAACCGTTCGGTGACGGTCATTGTGGGGCGCAAACGAAGGCTAGGGCGTGACGAGCATACCAAATCCAAGCCGCCCCGTGCTGGAAGTCATGGAAATAGCTGACGCGCATAGCCTTATGGGGGGGCTGGGCACGCTGTGGCGGATGACGAAGATTGCATTTCTGACGCCTTGGGTCGCGGCTTTTGCCATCGCAGCCACGCTGGTCTCTTCGGTGTTGCAACTTATGATCCCGCGTCTTCTGGGCCAAGCCATCGACCTTACTCAGACCATGGCGCAAGATCAGTCCGGTGCTGCGCGCGCGGCATTGATGTGGACCGCGCTTATGGTGCTGGCGGTTTCGGCGCTGCGCGGGGTATTTACCACGTTCCAGAATTACTTTTCAGAGGCGGTCAACCACACCACAGGTGTCGAACTGCGCCTGCGCTTTTACGAACAGGTGCAGCGCTTAAGCTTTGGCTTTCACGACTCTGTCCATTCCGGTGATCTGATCACGCTTGGCCTGTTAGACCTAGACGGCGCGCGGCAGTTCTTTTCAACCGGTCTGGCGCGGATCGTGCTGCTTGTGGTTTTGATCGGCTTTGGCGGGGCGATGCTGCTGCAGATTGACCCTGTTCTGGGCCTGATGGCGCTGAGCTTTGTGCCGGTGGTGGGATGGTCCTCTTCGGTGTCGCAACTGCGGCTGCGATTGACGTGGCGCGATTTGCAAGACCGCATGGCGGTTCTAAGCCGCGTGATGGAGGAAAACTTGGGCGGGATCCGCGTGGTTCGGGCCTTTGGCGCGGGCGAACATGAGATGGGCAAGTTTGACGACTCCTCGGCAAAGGCGCTGACCTTGGCGCATGATCGGGTGGATATCCGCGTGCGCTCGACCGGGATCATGACGCTGTCGTTTCTGGTGGCGATGGGGTTGGTATTGTGGGTGGGGGGCGAAAAGGTCATGGCGGGCACAATGACGGTGGGCACGCTGACCGCGTTTTTGACCTTCATGACGATCCTTCAAATGCCCGTGCGTCAATTGGGAATGCTGGTCAATTCCTTTGCCCGCACATCGACTTGCGGGGCGCGGGTTTTTGCCTTTCTTGACTTGCAACCCGCCGTGTCCAGCCCGTCTGATGCGCCAGATCTGCAGTTGACCGACATCGCCCTCAGCTTTGAAAACGTCAACTTCGCCTATCCCGGCGCGCCTGATGCGCCCGTGCTGCGCGGCCTGTCCTTTAATGCACGCAAGGGGGAGACCATCGGCATCATTGGCCCGCCGGGCAGCGGCAAATCCACCTTGTCGCATCTGATCCCGCGCTATTACGATCTGACAGGCGGGCGCATTTGCA
This sequence comes from Paracoccaceae bacterium, assembly GCA_947468085.1. Taxonomy (GTDB): domain Bacteria; phylum Pseudomonadota; class Alphaproteobacteria; order Rhodobacterales; family Rhodobacteraceae; genus Stagnihabitans. The sequence goes on from CANIKY010000044.1 coordinate 11,168, forward strand.
TTGACGGGCAGGATATCGCCCAAGTCAGCCTGACCTCTTTGCGCCGTGCCGCCATCGTCGTGGCGCAGGATGTTTTCCTGTTCACAACAACGCTGGAAAACAACATCGCTTATGGCGAACCCCACGCCCGCATGGACGAGATCGAGGGGGCTGCAGGTGATGCCCAGATCCATGACCATATCGACGGCTTGGATGCCCGCTACCGCACGCTGGTGGGTGAGCGGGGATCGTCTTTGTCAGGTGGGCAGCGCCAAAGGCTGGCCATCGCCCGCGCCTTGGTGCCGAAACCGTCCATCTTGATCTTTGACGACAGCACCGCCGCCGTCGATGCCGCGACCGAGGCACGCCTACGCGCCGCCCTTCAGGAAGGGGCCGCTGATCGTGTGACCTTGATCGTGGCGCACCGTTTGAACTCGTTGCAACACGCCGACCGAATTTTAGTGCTGGATCAAGGCCGCTTGGTCGAGACGGGAACACACGCAGACCTGCTGGCGCAAGGCGGGCTTTACCGCGCGCTTTACGATCTGCAGACCAATGCCGAAGACCGAGAGGGCACATGAGCGATCAGCCCAATCCGTACGATTATCAATCCGACCGGCAAAACGCCCCCGGGGCCCCGACCCTGCGCGCTGTGGTGGGCAGCCACCGCATCGAGGAAGAGCTTTTCGGCACGGTCTATGACCCCACGATCATCCGCCGCATCGGGGCCTTTGTGCGCCCCTATCGGCGCGAGTTTGTGATTTCGGTCGTGGCGGTGTTGGTCTTTACCCTCACGCAACTGGCTATGCCCATGATCATCCGCTACGCCATCGACCAAGGCGTTATGGCCGGGCCTACGGGGATGGGGGTGCTGCGCCTGTCGCTTTTGGCTTTCGCCGTGACCATCGCGCTGAATTTTGTCGCCAGCCATGTGCAAGAAACCGTGGTGGGCAAAGCGGCAGAGAATGTGCTTTTCGACATCCGCCGCGCCATGTTCGCCCATTTGCAGCGCGTCTCTCTTAGCTTCATGGACAAGACCGAGGTGGGCCGTTTGATGTCGCGCCTGCAAGGCGATGTCGGCTCGATGCAAGAGTTTCTGGAAACCTCGGTCCTGTCGGTGGGTGATATTGTCCTGCTGTTTGGCATCGTCACGCTGATGCTGTATCTGGATGTCGAACTGGGCCTGATCACGCTGGCCGTGCTGCCGGTGTTGTTCATTGTGCGGCTTTACTGGTTGCCCTTGGCGCGCGATGCCTTTATCAAGGCGCATGAGACCAATTCCGCCGTGAACGGCGCGCTGGCCGAAGGGATCCATGCCGGCCGCACCGTGCAGGCCATGGGCCGCGAGGGGGTGAATTTCAGCCTTTACCGCGACAAGGTTCTGGCCAACTTGGCCACCCATCTTTACGCCGCCCGCTTGGCGCAGGTTCTGGTGCCGGTGGTTGATACGCTGACGGGGCTTTCCATGGCGCTGGTGGTGGTATTGGGCGGGTCTATGGTGCTGGATCGGCAGTTGGATGTGGGCGTCATGGTGGCGTTTTTGTTCTATATTCAACGCTTCTTTGACCCGATCCGCTCTTTGACGATCCAATATTCGGTGATGCAACGCGCCATGGCATCAGGGCAAAGGCTGATCGAGGTGCTGGATGTGCCAGTTTCGGTGGTAGATGCGCCGGGGGCGGTAGATCTGGACCAAACCGATGGGTCGGTGGAATTCGACCACGTCACCTTTGGCTATAACCCAAGCCAACCCGTGCTGCATGATCTGACGTTCCGCGTCGAGCCGGGCCAGACCGTGGCCTTGGTTGGCCCGACAGGCTCTGGTAAATCCAGCGCCATGGCGCTGATCCATCGGTTTTATGATGTGACCTCGGGCACGGTTCGGCTCGGCGGGCAGGATGTGCGTCAGGTGACACAAGCCTCGCTGTCGCGCCAGATTGCCATGGTGCTGCAGGAACCCTTCCTTTTCACTGGTACGGTGCTTGAAAACATTCGCTACAACAAATCCACAGCCACGCGCGCGACGGTCATCGCCGCCGCCACGGCACTGGGGGCTGATACGTTCATCCGCGCCCTGCCGCAGGGCTATGACACGATGTTGGGCGAACGCGGCGGCAGCCTGTCAACGGGGCAACGCCAACTCCTCAGCTTTGCCCGCGCCTTGGTCGCCGATGCGCCTATTCTGGTGCTTGACGAGGCCACGGCGAGTGTGGACAGCGCCACCGAACAGGTGATCCAGCAGGCGCTGCGCACCCTGCTCAAAGGCCGCACCGGTTTGGTCATCGCCCACCGTCTGGCCACGGTGCGCCACGCCGACAAGATCATGGTGCTGCAAGCCGGTCGTCTGGTGGAAAGCGGCACGCACAGTGAACTTCTGGCGCAACCGGGGCTTTACGCCAAACTATACCGCGCCAATTACGCCAGTTTCGACGATATTGAAGGCGGCGTCTGATCGGTTTGCCGATATCGCCCGACCTATGGCTGGCAAACATCGGCCCAATGGCGTCGCGTCAAACTTCACAGGCTGGCGAGGGCAAAGACCAATTCGACGCAGCCTTAAGACAGCGAAGCGTGCGCCACCAACTTACCAAGAAATTGAAAAAAGCTAGAGTGGCAGGAAGTTTTGTGTTGCCAGAATGCCGTTAAAACAGGCACAATCTAGCATCTCTTGTCAATCGGGATGGCGTGCCGCCAAGGCGAGACAAGGCGCGCAGGGATTGGGCCTTAGGGCCGCAGGCATACCTGTCAACCCAAAACGGCGGGGGTTGTGACCGATGAAATGGAAAAAACATGCGGACTTATACCTCTGTCACGTTCAGCGCTGCGAAGATCACTGGAGCTTTCTGGTCCGAGCGTCTGGACTGCGTTTTGTCGCGCACCATCCCTAGCCAGCACCAAAAGCTGATCGAATATGCTATGCTCGACAGCCTGAAGTTGCCGCAGCCCGCGCCACCCCTGACCATTGCGCGTGACGTGCATAACTTTACCACCCAGATCTTCTGGGACAGCGACATTGGGAAATGGGTCGAGGCTGCGGCCTATGCGCTATCGCACCGCCGCGATCCGGTCATCGAGGCGCAGATCGAAGCCATCATCGACGATCTTGAGTGCGCCCAAGCCCCCGACGGCTATCTGAACTGCTGGTATCTGGGGCGCGAACCGCACAACCGCTGGAGCAATTTGCGCGACAACCACGAGCTTTATAACGCAGGCCATATGCTGGAAGGGGCCGTGGCCTATTTTCACACGACAGGCCGCGACCGGATGCTGCGGGTGATGATGCGCTATATGGACCACATCGCCGAAGTCTTCGGGCCAAAGCCAGATCAGAAAAAGGGCTACCCCGGCCATCAGGAACTTGAACTTGCCCTCATCAAGCTTTTCCATGCCACAAAGATCCGAAAATATCTGGATCTCGCGACCTATTTCATCAACCAGCGCGGCGCTGAGCCACATTACTTTGACATCGAGCGTGACGCGCGCGGCGAACCGGCTGGGGCCTTTCACCAAAAGACCTACGAATACAACCAATCCCACAAGCCGGTGCGCGAACAGACCAAGGTCGTGGGCCATGCCGTGCGGGCTATGTATATGTACAGTGCTATGGCCGACCTAGCCGCCGAACTGGGGGACGCGGGTTTGCAGACGGCTTGCGAGGTCCTTTGGGCCGATGTTACCCGCACGCGCATGTATGTGACGGGGGGCTTTGGCCCCAGTGCCTCGAACGAGGGATTCACGGGGGATTACGACCTGCCCAACGACACGGCCTATGCCGAAACCTGCGCCAGTGTGGCGATGGTGTTCTGGGCGGCGCGGATGTTGAACCTGAACCTTGATGGCCAATACGGCGATATGCTGGAATTGGCGCTGTACAACACCTGTTTGGCGGGCCTATCGCGCGATGGCACCCAGTATTTCTACGACAACAAGCTGGAAAGTGACGGCAGCCACCAGCGGTGGGATTGGCATCCTTGCCCGTGCTGCACGATGAATGTGGCGCGGCTTGTGGCCTCGGTGGCAGGATATTTTTATTCGGTGGCCGAGACCGAGGTGGCGGTACATCTTTACGGCGGGGCGGAGGTGACTTTGCCCGTCGCGGGCGGCACGGTGGGCTTGACCGAGGTGTCAGATTACCCGTGGTCGGGCAAAATCGCCATCACCTTGGACCCGCAGGGGACAGATGCCTTCACCCTAGCCTTGCGCATTCCAGGCTGGGCCAAGGGCGCATCCGTGCGGGTCAACGGGCAGAGTGTGGCGATGGTGACCGAGCGCGGTTATCTGAAACTGCGCCGCACTTGGGCTGCGGGCGATGTTGTTGACCTGACGCTGCCGATGGCACCAGAACGGATCTACGCCCATCCTGCCGTGCGCCAAGATCTAGGGCGCGTGGCGCTAAGGCGCGGGCCTTTGGTCTATTGCGTCGAACAGCAAGATATCAACTGCCCTGTGGCACAGGTGCGCTTACCCGCCACGGCGGCCCTGTCGCAAGACTGGCGGGCTGATCTGTTGGGCGGGATCATGGTGATCAACGCCCAAGGCGCGCGGGTGGATCTATCGGCTTGGGGGGACGGTCTTTATCAAAACCACCCCCCGCCACAGGTGCCAAGCCACCTGACGGCCGTGCCCTATTACATCTGGTGCAACCGCGGGCCAAACCCGATGCAGGTGTGGCTGAAAGACTAAAGCGCCCCCGAAGGGGCGCTTTGATGCCCCGCGCGCTTAGCGGCGGGCGAGGCGGATCATCGTGTAGGAATGCGGCTTCAGCGCCACGCTTAAGGTGCCGTTTTCCATCTTGGCGCCTTGACCTTTGGACGGGGTGACGGTGGCTTGGGCGGTCAGCGAATTCACCGCGCTTAGATTGGAATGTGTCATCACCTGATGGTCGATCACCTGCAAATCGCCAAAGCCGTGCAGGGCGATTTCGGGGACCAGATCCTCGGTCGCATGACGGTTGACGGCAAAGAAGGTCACAGTGCCCGCCTCGGCATAATGGGTGACGACGCCCTGTCCAAGCCATGCCGAGTGCATCCAGACATTCGCCACACGGCCCAGACTGTTGCGGCGTACCTCACACGCCTGCGTTGAACTCGTTGGCTAAGCGGCACAACCCCAACCCTGTAACGTGCGCGCCTGAAAGATCGGGACTGGGTCAGCTTTACCCGGCATAAGTGCATGACAAACCCAAAACCCCCGTTGACATTTTGTGGCGTTTTCAGTAGCCATGATACTGAGATTATTAGTAGAAATTTTTTTCAGGAAATGACACGGGCCACATGCCCTAGGTCGTTAATGATTAGAAAGACTTGAAATGACTTTTGACCTTCTTCCATGTTTTGAGCTTGTTAAGCTTGGAAAGATTTTAGATCTGTCGCTTGATCTCGCCACTCTGAATAGAAGTTATCTTACCGCGTTGTTGCGGCCGCAGATTGAAAAAATCCACTTCGATGAGGCCTATTACAGAGAGAAGAACCCCGATCTTCGCGATGCGGAATCGCGTGGTGATATCTTTGATTTGCATTCACATTACCTTAGCTTTGGCTTTTTTGAAAACCGCCTGCCCTGCGCGGTTGAAGTTGACGGTCTTTTTTACGCTCGCGCCTATCCTGACGTCGCGGTTGCATTGCTTGAAAGCCGGACGCCTTCTTTCCAGTTCCACTTCGAAACGTCGGGCTTCGTTGAAGGCCGAATGCCGCGGGCTGGTTGGCGGTTTTCCAACCTGATGACGAATTAGGCGCGGTGGGTGCTTTGTTAAACGGCAGGGGGATCACATGACTAACGCGAAGTCGGCAGGAAAATCACCCCCAACGGGGACAAAAGCGTCCAAGCCGCAGGCTAGTGTTAAAGGGTTAGATCGTGCGGTGGTCGCGCCTGTTATTGATTTTACATCCAAATCATTCACCTTCCACTTCAGTAACGAAGCCTTGGTATCTCGGGCACATGTTAACTTATATCGGGGTGACGAAATCGCCCTGCACTTTAAATATGTGCCCATCAGGGGTGGCTTTGTTCTGAATGACACGCTTGACGGCATCTGGCGCGAAGAGGTTTTCATCGATTGCCTGCGCGTTCCGGGCGGCGCTGGACTTATGGTTGCCATCTCGCTGACTTTGGTTGGTGGTCAATTTATTGTGCCGGGCTATGAGCCGCATTATTTGGGGGACCGCTTTGATTTGGCGGGTGATCTTGCGGTTGTGCACGACACTGTGGTGAAAAGCGTCGAGGGCACATTACAACCTATCGAAAATCCGCGACATCTGGGCGAGCTTAAAATCAGCCGGGTCAACCGTGCCGAGGATACTGGCCTGGCGTTTGGCATAGACGCAGTTGTCGTATCCGGCAGTGCCTTCTTGATTGAGGGATGGGTTGATGATGGTAATTCCCGCCTGACCGGAATTTCTATGCTGGATTACGACAGCGGGGATCGGGCAAGGCTTATCATGGGGCGCACCCGACGAGCGGATGTTGACAGCCATTTAGCGGCCTCCAGGCCGGGTGAGTTCGGCTTTTGGGCGCTTGGAATTGGCAACCCCGAAATGCTTGATAGGATCGCCCTGTCATTTGTTTTTGAAAACGAATCCGCCGTACCGATCGAGGTTGCGCGCACATTCTCGCAGAGTTTGGTTGATTTTTTCGCCACAGTCTTGGCAACTTTCGGTCGCCGTTCGGTGATAGGCAATATGACCGCCAGATCCTTCGCTGACCTTGATGGCGGTTTAGGCGATATCATCGGCAGGCTGCACCGCCAGATATCCTCGCAGCGCGCGGTCGTAAGCCGAAGCCATTTCGGCCGCAGGGATGAGGTTTTGGTTAGTCTAATTTGTGTCCTTTATGGCTTTCCAGACTTTTTGTACCTTCTGGTCGCCCAGTTTGCAAAGTTTGGCACGCTGGAAGGGTTCGAGTTTGTTTTCGTCAACAACAGCCCAGAGCTTGAAGAGGTTCTTATTCGCGATGCCGAACTGGCAAGCTATGTCTTTGGGGCTGATATTCAGGTGATTGGCTTAAACCAGAACGCAGGTTTTAGTTACGCAAACAATGTGGGTGTATCGGTCGCGCACGGGCGGACTGTTGCCATCATCAACCCTGACGTTTTCCCCCGTGATAGCACCGCAGTGGATCGCCTGCGGGGGTTGGGAAAATCTTTACCCGGAAACGACATTGTTGGTGGCAAATTGTTTTATGCAGACGGCAGCGTGATGCATGAGGGTATGTATTTCGAAAAAGATCAGAAGTTATCCGCACTCTGCAACGGTCCAATCTGGACGGTAGAGCATTTCCGAAAGGGTTTCCCTGACACGACTGTGCCGGTTGCTGGCGAAGTGCCAGCGCTGACAGGCGCGCTGTTGGTGCTTGAAAAATCCCTTTACGAGCGACTGAAAGGCTTTTCGACCGACTATATATTTGGCCACTATGAGGACGCCGATCTTTGCCTAAGGGTAAAACAGGCCGGCGGACGTGTGATTTTAGATCCTGCCCTGTCCTATTGGCATTACGAAGGGATGGGGTCAATTAAGCAGCCCGAGCATATTGGATCGGGCCTATACAACCGCTGGCTCTTTGCGCGCACCTGGGGCAAACAACTCAAGGATAGTGATTGATGGGCCAACCACGCATTTTGATGATCAGCCTCTTTCATCCCGAATTGGTGCGGGGCGGCGCGCAGCAGACCGCCTATGAACTGTTCTTGGGCGCCCGCAAGGCTGGGCTTGATGCTTATTTTCTTGCCTCTTGTGAGCCAAATATTGATCGAGCACTTTTCAAGCCTGGGGCCATCATAACCGGATTTGACGGCCGCCCAAACGAATATCTTTTCCTGTCTGACAGTTTCGAGCACATAACTTATCGGAATTTAAATATTCGTGCCTTAAAGTGGTTCGAGACATTCCTTGATGACATAAAGCCGGACGTAATCCATTTCCATCATTTCATGACCTTGGGGCTTGATCTTTTTCTAATAGCCCGTCGGGTGCGGCCGAATGCCAAGATTGTGCTGACGCTCCACGAATTTCTCGGTATTTGCAAGGCGGATGGGCATATGATCCGCCGAAGCGACAATACCCTGTGCCAAATGTCTTCTCCTTTGCGCTGCCACCAATGCTTCCCTGAAATATCGCCCGAGATGTTCCAGTTGCGCGAAGATTGGGTGAAGCACGCCTTCTCGGTGTTTGATGCCTTTATCACCCCGACGGACTTTGTGCGCCGCCGCTATACACAATGGGGCCTGCCTGCGAATAAACTCCACGTTGTAACGAACGCCCAACAGGATTATTCCACATTTGACGCACGCGTGCCTTATCAGAGGCTTGTGACCTCGTCGCAGCGCAACAGGTTCGGGTTTTTCGGTCAATTGGTGGATGTAAAGGGCATCCAAGTAGTTTTTGACGCGCTAGAACTATACGCTAAGATCCACACTCAGCCTATCACGCTTGATATTAACGGCGCCAATTTGAATTACGCCTCGCCCGCTTTTAAAGAGCGGTTTGAGCGTTTCATGGTGAACGCCCCCGATCTTGCGCCGCAGATCAGCGTGAACCTTAACGGCAGCTATTCGATGACAGATTTGCCCACCCGCATGGGGCGCATTGACTGGGTGATCATCCCTTCGGTCTGGTGGGAAATCTTTGCACTGACGCTTTCAGAGGCCTATATGTTTAAAAAGCCCCCGCTTGTCAGTAATATAGGTGGCGTTGGTGAGCGGGTGCGGCACGATTCCGACGGCCTGCTGTTTGATGTTGGAGATCCTGTAAGTCTCATGGAGACGATACATCGCTGCATCACTGAAGATGGTCTGCACGCCCGCCTTGCAGCAAACTCTCCGGGTGTGCGGCCGGTGCGCGATGTCGTGGCAGAGCATTATAGAATATATGGGTGTGATGAGGTTTTGGCGAGGTGAAAGGGGCGGCATAATGACATATTGAACGTTTTAGGTATTTAATATTAAATAAGTTGTTTCACATAAATTTAAAAAACTGTGATTATTTGGTTAAAAATTCACCATAATTTTTTCGGATTCTAAATGGTAGAAATATGCTATATTCTTGGGACCACGCGGTCAGGAACTTCTGCCCTTCGGAATGCATTAGCAGAAACGAAGTTTAAAGGGCCTGGAGAGGGTCATTTAGTGCCTCTTTTATCAGATATTTTAGCGGTAGTGCACAAACAGAAAAAGAGTGGCTTGGGTGCAAATAGTTCTGGTAATGGCCTCTTTAGGATGAGTGAGTATGAGATGGGTATCTCAATATTCTTGGGATATGAACGATACCTTCAGAAAACCTACGGGTCGGAGTTTATTATTGACAAAACACCAACCATAGAACCCATAAAATTCTCACCGTATCTGAACAGATTTCATAGTGCTGCCAAATTTATCCACTGTGCTCGCCGCCATATTGACAATATTATTTCCAAGTGCAGAAAATTTCCTGAAGTTCCATTTGATATACATTGTCGCGAATGGACTGATTGTAGTTTAGCTTGGGAAGAAAAAAAGCTACAACTGCATGGTAACTTTATTGAGTTTGATTATTTTGATTTGGTGAACAATGTCAACGGAGTCAGCATGCAAGTGGCGAATTATTTGGGTTTGAGCGAGGAAGAGCGAAGTACCTTCAGCAACTATATTGGCATTCAAAGGGCAGAAGGTTCCAATGAAACAGATTTTGGACGCGTTGCGCGGTTCAGTGATGTGGAATGGACGGATAAAGACAAAATAGATTTCATGCGTATCTGTGGGCTCCGCGGATTGCAAGTTGGCTACGGGCTAGATTACTATTTTGAGGAGTTCAAGGCATAGGTCTATGGGATGTCATCTTGATTTTGATAGAGCATACGGTTGTTGATAGGGCATCCATGCCGACGAACAGGGCGGGATGAGCGCAGGCCAGCGGTTTGCGCATCTGCTCTCCAATTCGTCATGGTCTACAGTCGCAGGGAACCAGGGGGATCGGGTGAAGGATGATGCTTTTATGCCTGCCGCAACTAAATTGGCATCAAGGCCTCAAGGGTAGCCACCTAAGACGGAAAACTGCCCGGCCGGATCGCCAATCAGGCGCGGATCATTGAACATGTTTGTGGTCGTGCTGCCCGCCGACATTTCGGTCACGATCATTCCCAAGCTTTGCGCATGGGGCAACGACTGCATCACTGCCTGCGCTTGGGTCACTCTATCGGTCATCTGGCTCTCCTTGCGCGAATTGTGACCCGTCAAAGCGCAGGTGCAAGGGGGCTGGGCCATTTTGTCGTACCCCCAGACAGGTTGCCCATAGAACCCGACATGCATTGCCCTGATAGTCGGGCTCCTCCGGCGGGGTATTTGGGCCAAGATGGATTACAAGCGTCCACCCCACCCCAAGGCTCCGTTTTGGGTATCGGGGATGTCAGGGTGGGGCTTCACCTCGGGCGATCATCTTCTCCCCAGCCTGTAGCGCGACAGTAGGGTGGCTAGCCAACGTTAACATGGGGTTAATTCATCTTGGTCCAAGTCCTCAAAAGGGCGCTGCGAGATCAAAAATCACAGGCAAAACCCACTGATTGAAGCAAGGGCTTGCCTTACAGCAGCAATCCCAACCGGCGCGGGGTTGTGGCGGCTCAGCGAAGGCGGATAGAATTGAGGAAGTTTTAACGCAGGAAGATTACCATGACCGAGGCCTTCATCTTCGATGCAATTCGCAGCCCACGCGGGCGGGGGCGGGCGGACGGCAGTTTGAACGAGGTTACAGCCGTGGCCCTTTCGGCGCAGATGCTAAATGCTTTGGCGGCGCGCAATGGCCTGACGGGCCATGCCGTGGAAGATGTGATCTGGGGTAATGTGACCCAAGTGGGGGAACAAGGCGGTTGCTTGGCGCGGTCGGCTGTTTTGGCCTCATCTCTGGATCAAGCCATCCCAGGCCTTTCGATCAACCGATTTTGCGCGAGCGGGCTAGACGCCGTCAACCTTGCCGCCAACCAACTGCAGGGCGGGATGGGGCAAGGTTACATCGCAGGCGGGGTTGAGATGATGAGCCGCGTTCCGATGAGTTCGGACGGGGCCGCGATTGCCGTGGACCCAAGCCTAGCTATGGGAAAAGGCTTTGTGCCGCAGGGCATTTCGGCCGATCTGATCGCCACCGAATACGGCTTTACCCGCGCACAGGCCGACGCGCTGGCCGTGGAAAGCCAGCGCCGCGCGGC
>CANIKY010000045.1 GCA_947468085.1 Paracoccaceae bacterium
AATGTTTTGGCCCGCAGCCTGATCACGGGGCGCACAAGGATCATCGGGCTGGTCGTGGCCTATCTGGAAAACCAGTTCTACCCCATGGCGCTGGAGCTTTTAAGCCGCGCTTTGCAGGCGCGGGGCTATCATATTTTGGTCTTTATGGCCGAAAACTCGACTGAACGCGTAGCGCAGGTCATGTCAGAACTGTTGGATTATCAGGTCGACGGGATCATCACCGCTTCGGTCGCTATGTCAAACGATCTGACCACCCGCTGCGATGGGGCGGGGATTCCGGTCGTCATGTTCAATCGTGGGCAAGATGATGCACGGCTGTCGGAAGTGACATCCGACAACGTCAACGGCGCGCGTCGGGCGGCGGAGTTTCTGATAAAGGGCGGGCACAAGCGCATCGCGCATGTGATGGGCTGGCAGGGGTCTTCGACCGGGCGTGACCGTGCCGAAGGGTTCAAACAGGCGATGCAGGCGGCAGGGTTGCAGCCTTTCGCCATGCTCGACGGGGCCTATGCGCGCGAAAAGGCCGCCGCAGTCACCCGCGATTTGTGCCAAGGGCCTGAGCGCCCCGATGCAATTTTTGTCGGCAACGACCACATGGCCTTTGCTGTGATGGACACGCTGCGCCATGAACTGGGCTTGCGCGTGCCGCAGGATGTGTCGGTCGTGGGCTATGACGATGTGCCGATGGCCGCTTGGCCCGCCTACGGGCTGACGACCCTTCGCCAACCTGTCAACCGCATGGTCGAGGCGACTGTGGCGGCCTTGCTGAACCAGATCGAAGGCGGCAGTTCTGCCCCGACCAAAGTGAAAATCAATGGGCCGCTGATGGTGCGCACCTCAGCCCGTATTCCAGAGGGATGGAAAGAATGATGAAAGGTTTTGACCCGAAATACCGAGATTTCCCTGATTTCATCCTAGGGATCACCAAAGAGATTTGGGAGGATCGTCATATATCCGTCCTGCATCATCACTATTCCGACGACATCGTGGTGCGCGCGCCCGCTTCGGTTGTGGTGGGCAACAAGGGGGTGATCGGGGCGACCATGGCCACCTTGGCCGAATTCCCCGACCGTATGCTTCTGGGCGAGGATGTGATCTGGTCTGGCACGCCGGAAGAAGGGATGCTGTCCTCGCACCGCATCTTATCCACCGCCACGCACTTGGGCGATGGGGCCTATGGCAAGGCAACGGGAAAAAAGCTGCGCTACCGGATCATCGCCGATTGCCATGCCATCAACGACCAGATCAACGATGAATGGCTGATCCGTGACCAAGGGGCCATCGTGCGTCAATTGGGCTGGGACCCAAAAGATTTCGCCCGCGACCAGATCGCCCGCGAAGGGGGGGCCACGGCCTGCGCGCGCCCGCTGACTCCTGCCACCGATGTGCCCGGCCCCTATAAAGGGCGCGGCAACACCAACGAATGGGGCGCAAGACACGCCGATCTGATCAAGCGGATCATGCACGCCGATTTTTCGGCCATCCCGTCGGTCTATGATCGGGCTTGCAACCTGTATCTACCGGGCGGCCAAATGGGCAACAGCCACAGCGATGCTGACAAATTTTGGATGAGCCTGCGCGCCGCTTTTCCAAGTGCGACCCTGTCGATTGACCATGTGATTGGCCGCGAAGATCCGCTGATGTCACCCCGTTCTGCCGTGCGGTGGAGCTTGCATGGCAAGCACACTGGCTGGGGCGCCTACGGCGCGCCCACCGGAGCCGAGGTTTACATCTTGGGCATATGCCACGCCGAATGGGGCCCGTTTGGCAGCAGTGGGTGGGGCTTGCGCCGCGATTATGTCCATATCGACGAAACCGCGATCTGGAAGCAGATCCTTATGCACACAGGTGAGCTATGACCCCGCAAGAGATGGAGGCCCGCATCGTCCGCTATGGCGAGCTGCGCCCCTGCAAGACCGCCTTTATCGACGCCCATACCCCCGGATCGAACCGCAAAGAGAACTTCACCATCATCGGTGGCGGCGTGTCGGAAAGCCCCGATCAGCACGTGCATATCCGCGAGACCCCCGGCTTTAACATCGGGGCCGCAGGCCAACCCCCAGGCTGCCGCAACAGCCTGCACAGCCACCGCACTGCCGAGGTGTTCTTTGTGCTCAAAGGCCGCTGGCGGTTTTTCTGGGGCCGCTGGGGCACGGCAGGAGAAGTCTTTGCCCAAGAGGGCGACATCATCAACATCCCCACCGGCATATTCCGCGCCTTTGAAAATGTGGGCACTGACTATGGCATGATCATGGCCGTTCTGGGCGGTAATGATGCAGGGGGCGGTGTGATCTGGGCCCCGCAGGTGATCACCGATGCCAAGGACTACGGCCTGATTTTGGGCAATAACGGCAAGCTTTACGACACCAAGCGCGGCCAGTCTTTGCCTGAAGGTGTGGTTCCCATGCCGCTTCTGACCGACGAGCAGTTGAAAGCCTATCCAGAACCCACCACCGCTGATGTGATCCCCAACCACATCGCCCGGTATCTGGACCTGATGGCCCTGTCGGACCACCAACCCGCTAAGGTGATTGGGGCTAAAGGAAAGCTGCGTGACAGGCCGGGGTTCGAAGTAGAGTTCCTGTCGCGCGGATCGATCCCAGACACGCCCTATAAGCTGAACCGGCACGAAATCTTGATGCCGATGCGCGGTTATTGGCGGTTGACTTGGGGCAACGGGACGACCGTTTTGAACCCCGGCGACACCGCGGCCATTCCACCGGCCTTGGAGCATTCTCTGGCTCCCGCTGTCACCGGAGAGGCCAGCCTGTACCGCATCATGAACACCGATGATCCCGCAGGGGCCACGGGCCGTTTGCTGTAACTCAACCCTACGGGGCGCGCTTACGCCCCCTCCCCTTTTGCGAAAGGCTGCACATATGTCTTTGCTTGCCACCCATGTCGGCTCTTTGCCCCGCTCGCAGGCGGTGGTGGATTATCTTTTCGCCCGTGAAAGGGGCGAGGTGTTTGACCAAACGGCCTTTGATGCCTGTATGGCGGGTGCCGTGATGGACCTTGTGGGCCGGCAAAAGGCGGCGGGGATTGATATTGTCAGCGACGGCGAAACCTCAAAAATCAGCTACGCCACCTATGTCAAAGACCGCTACACTGGCTTTGACGGCGACAGCCCGCGCAATGCGCCTGCCGATCTAAAGCTTTACCCGACCTTTCTGGACCGTCTGGCCAAGCAGGGCGGCACGCCGCAATACGCCCGCCCGCAATGCGTGGGTCCAGTGAAGTCCAAGGGACAGGGCGAGTTGTCAAAGGACATCGCGGCGCTGAAAACTGCTATGGCAGCGCATGGCGTTGAGCGCGGCTTTATGAATGCCGCCTCACCGGGGGTGATCTCGCTTTTCTTGCAAAACGCCCACTATGCCAGTCGCGAAGACTATCTGGCCGCCTTGGCCGAGGCGATGCGTGACGAATACCGCACCATCCTAGAGGCAGGGTTGGATCTGCAACTGGATTGCCCTGATTTGGCCCTGTCACGGCATATGCTGTTCACCCATCTGTCGGATGACGAGTTTCTGAAAGTCGCCGCCACCCATGTGGCCGCTTTAGAGCACGCCTTAAAGGGCCTGCCGCAAGACCGCATCCGTTTGCATATCTGCTGGGGCAATTACGAAGGCCCGCATGTTTGCGACATCGACATGGCCAAGGTGTTTCCCTTGCTGATGAAAGTCCCCGCCCGCTATATTCTGTTTGAAACGGCCAATCCTCGGCACGGCCACGAATGGACAGTATTCCGCGACCGCGCGCGCGAAATCCCTGACGACAAAGTGCTGGTCCCCGGTGCGGTCGACACCACGACGAACTTTGTCGAACACCCTGATCTAGTAGCACAACGGCTTGAGCGGTTCACCAACGTCGTGGGCCGCGAACGGGTGATCGCGGGGTCGGATTGTGGCTTTGGCACCTTTGCGGGCTTTGGTGCGGTGGACCCAGAAATCGCGTGGTCCAAACTCGCCGCACTCAAAGAGGGGGCGCGCCGCGCCAAATGACGCCGCTGGTGCTGATCCCGGGCATGATGTGCGATGCGCGGATGTGGGGCGGATTGGCGGCCCAATTGGCCCCACGCCCTGTGGGTCATTATGTGCCCACAAATGCCGACACGATGGCCGCCCTAGCCGCCGACCTGCTGCGCCACGCCCCGCAGCGCTTTGCGCTGGCGGGATTGTCGATGGGGGGCATTTTGGCGATGGAAGTGGTGCGCCAAGCCCCAGAACGGGTTGACCGCTTGGCCCTGCTGGACACCAATCCCTGCGCCGAAGCACCCGAAGTGCAGGCCAAACGCCAAGCCCAGATCAACCGCGCCCTGTCAGGTCGCTTGGCCGAGGTCATCAAGACTGAGATGAAGCCGAACTACCTTGCCCCCGGCCCCGACAAACGCGCCATTTTGGACCTGTGCCTAGATATGGCGCTGCGTTTGGGCCCTGACACCTTCGCCCGCCAATCGCGCGCCCTGCGCGACAGGCCCGATCAACAGGCCACCCTTGCGGCCTATGACGGGCCTGCCTTGGTGCTGATGGGGGTGCAAGACCGCCTGTGCCCACTGGCCCGCCACCAACTGATGCACCGCTTGCTGAAGCATTCTCGCCTAAGCCTGATCGCGGGGGCGGCCCATTTGCCCCCTTTGGAAAACCCGATTGACACCTACGCGGACCTGATCCGCTGGCTGGAGGACTAATGGATCAAACTTTGCTGACCCTGTTGCGCCGCGTTGACACGCCCACCGTCTGCAACGCGATCGAGGTGGTGCAGGGCAAACGCGGATTTGCGGGCTTTACCCGTGGCACGCTGGTGGCCTCGGCCCCCCAAGCGCCAGCGCTGGTGGGCTATGCCGTCACGGCCCAAATCGCAGGCCTTGCCCCGCCCACAGAACCTGTGCCCGTGATCCGCGCCCGCAGGATGGCCTATTACAAAGCGATGTTTGATGCGCCCAAACCTTCCATCGCGGTGATCGAAGATGTCGATTACCCCCATTGCGTCGCGGCCTTTTGGGGAGAGGTCAATACCACGGTTCACAAATCCTTTGGCATGTCGGGGGCCTTAACCAACGGCGTGGTGCGCGATTTGGGCGATTTGCCTGACGGCTTTCCTGTGCTTGCAGGCTCCATCGGCCCCAGCCACGGCTTTGCCCACGTCCGCAGCCTTGGCGAGGTGGTTCACGTGATGGGTCTGGCCATCGCTCAAGGCGACCTGATCCACGCCGACCGCCACGGCGCGGTGGTGATCCCGCCTGAGGTGGTTTCTCACCTTGGCCAAGCCATTGCCAAGCTGCAATCCACAGAAAAGATCGTGCTAGACCCCGCCCGCAAAGGCTTTGCCGACTTTGCCAGCTTTGAAGTTGCTTGGGCTGCGTTTGAGGCCTCGCGAACGTGATAGTGCCTGCAATGTTGCCATGGGCCGCGCACCTGACCCCTTGCGCTTGCGCCCTTTGCAAGGTTCACTTAGCGCCAAACAAAGGATGCCGCCATGACACAGCTTTTCCCCCTCAACCCCGCTATGGCCGCTACTGAACTGCCCCCCGTTATGGAGGCGCGGCGCTGGCTAAGCGGTGTAACCTTTCCAGCCGACCGCCCCCTGATCAATGTAAGCCAAGCCGCCCCCCTTGATCTTCCCCCCCTTGGCTTGCGCCAAGCTATTGCGGAGGCTGCCCTAAACGACCCAAACGCGCATCTTTATGGCCCGGTTCTGGGCCTGCCCGATCTACGCGCCGAAATAGCCCGCCAATGGAGTGGTGCTTACGACGCAGCCATCACGCCAGAGCAGACCGCCATCACCCAAGGCTGCAACCAAGCCTTTTGTGCCGCCATCTCCACTCTTGCCGGAGCGGGCGATGAGGTGATTTTGCCTTGCCCATGGTATTTCAACCACAAGATGTGGCTTGACATGGCAGGTATCCGGGCAGTGCCTTTGTCTAGCAGTGCAGATCTTATCCCGACCGCCGCAGCGGCTGAGGCATTGATCACGCCAAAGACCAAGGCCATTGTTCTTGTATCACCCAACAATCCGGGCGGGGTGGAATACCCAGCCCAGACCTTGACAGATTTTCGCGATCTGGCACGGCGGCATGGGTTGGTGTTGATCGTGGATGAAACCTACCGCGATTTTGATAGCCGCTCAGGAAGGCCACACGATCTTTTCACCCAAAGCGATTGGGGCGACGGCTTTATCCAACTTTACTCTTTTTCCAAAGCCTACCGCCTTACGGGCCACCGCGTGGGGGCCATTGTGGCCTCGGTTGCCCGTTTGGCTGAGGTTGAGAAGTTTCTTGATACCGTGGCCATCTGCCCCAGCCAACTGGGCCAGATCGCAGCACTTTGGGGGATGCGCAATCTTGGCCCCTGGGTCGCCCAGCAACGTACCGAAATCTTGTTAAGACGCGACGCGATGATTACTGGATTTGGGTCACTGCCTGCGTGGAAGCTATTGGGTTGCGGTGCCTATTTTGCTTATGTTGAACACCCGTTCTCTGTCTCCTCGACCGAGGTGTGCAAGCGCGCCGTGGCCAAGGCGTCGATCTTGATGTTGCCGGGGTCGATGTTCCAACCCCAAGGCTCACCAGAAGGCGAGCGTCAAATTCGCATCGCCTTCGCCAATATCGACAAAGACGGCATTGCCGAATTCTTTCAAAGGCTAGCCAAATTTAACCCCTAAGCCCCAAAGTGCAGGAGTTTGTCGCAGAATAGTCGTTCCATTGCGCGCCGCCCTTGCTCCCAACGTGCCTTTCAGCTTACACCCAAGCCACTTTGCAAAGGACGCAGGCCATGGCCAAAATCACAACACCCAAAAACTCTGACGAGATCATGACGCGCAAAACTGCGACCCCTGCCTCAAAGATCCTGTCGTTTATGCTGCTTGGAATGCTTGTCGTAGGTCTTGGCGGCTTTGGTGTCAGTAATTTTGGCAATCAGGTTGACACTGTTGTCACCGTCGGCAAGGCGCAGGTCAGCACAAATCAATATGCCCGCGCCCTGACCGCGCAAATCGCGCAGTTTTCTCAGCAATTCGGTCAACAATTCACGTTTGCCCAAGCCCAGATGTTCGGCATAGATGCGCAAACACTGCAAAGTCTAATTTCCAACACCGCCTTAGATAACGAAGCGATCCGTTTGGGTCTGTCGGCGGGCGATGTGCAGGTGGCGCAAAAGATTGCCACAACCAAGGCCTTTTTGGATATCAGCGGCAAGTTTAACCGCGCAACCTATACCCAAGTGTTGGAGCAAAACCGTCTGACCGTCCAAGAATTCGAAACCGGTCTGCGGGATGAAATGGCGCGCGAATTGCTTCAAGCGGCGATCGTGGGCGGTATGAAAACACCGCAGGCCCTGACCGACACGCTGTATGCCTTTGAAGCCGAAACGCGGTCGATGACCGTGCTGCAACTGACCGAAGCAAGCCTGCCCGAAAAGCTGCCAACCCCAACCGACAGCGATCTGCAGGCTTTTCAGACAGACCATATTGCCGATTTCACACGGCCTGAAGCCAAACGCATCTCTTATGCGCTGTTGACCCCCGCCGATCTGGCAAAAGATCAACCTGTTCAGGAGGCTGACATCAAAGCAGCTTATGACGCGGGCGAAGATATCTACAATATCCCCGAAAAGCGCTTGGTCGAACGCTTGGTCTATCCTTCGGACGACGAGGCCAAGGCCGCCAAGGCCAAGTTAGACGCGGGCGCACTCTTTGAAGATCTGGTGGCAGACCGCGGATTGGCCCTGATGGACATCGATATGGGCGATGTCACTCAGGCAGAATTAGGGGCTGCGGGCAAAGACGTCTTTGCGCTAACAAAACCGGGTGTTGTAGGCCCCCTGCCCTCAGACCTTGGGCCAGCGCTTTATCGGATGAACACCATCTTGCCCGCTCAACTGACGCCGTTTGACCAAGTCAAAGACAAGTTGAAAAGCGATATGCAACTGGCCATGGCCAGCAAGATTGTCGTGGACCAGCTTGAACCCATCAACGATCTTTTGGCAGGCGGGGCGACTATTGCCGAAACAGCCAAAGACCAAGGGATGACCGAAGGAACCACCGATTACGCCAAAGGGGCCGATGACAACGATCCTGTCACGCAAGACGCGCAATTTGCCAAAGCTGTCGACGCTATGGAACCGGGCGATTTTGCGCAAGCCATCAGCCTTTCAGACGGCAGCGTGATCGTCTTGCAAGTCATCGAAACTGTGCCACCCACACCCGTGCCTTTTGACAAAGCGCGCGAAAAAATCACTGCGGCCTACCACGCCGAAGCCTTGGCCAAAGCCTTGGAAGCCTTGGCCGACAACCACCTTGCAGCCGCCCAAGCGGGCGCAAGATTGGAAACTTTGGGCATCACCGACAACGTCGCCTCTGCCACGCGCAGCGCCAAATTGACTGCAGTTCCCGCAGACGTGCTGACTTCAGCCTTTTCGCTGAAGCCGGGCGAGATTGCCAAGGTCGACGCCAAAGGCATCGTGGCGCTTGTCCGCTTGGACGGGATCAAACCTGCCGAACTTACCAGCGATGCAGCAAAGGCGGATATGGACAAACTCGCGTCCGAAGCAGCGCAGTCTGTGGCGCAAGATGCCTATGAGCTTTTCTCAACCGCCATGACCACTCAAGGCGGTTTGACGATTGATCAAGCGGCCATAAACGCCGTTCAGGCCCGGATGAACTGAGAATGACTTTGCAGCCCGATTTCGCCACCTTTGCGGCGGCTTGGGCGCAAGGGCGCAATCAGGTGGTCTTTGCCCGTTTGGCGGCAGATCTGGATACGCCCGTGTCTTTGATGATGAAACTGGCCGAAGCCCGAACAGATACTTTCCTGTTGGAATCTGTCACGGGGGGCGAGGTGCGCGGGCGCTATTCGGTCGTGGGGATGAAACCCGACCTGATCTGGCAGTGCCATGGCCAAAACGCCCGCCTCAACCGCGAGGCGCGCTTTGACGCCACAGCCTTTGTGGCCGAGCCGTCAGACCCGCTGACCTCGCTGCGCGCGCTGATTGCCGAAAGCCGCATCGCGCTGCCCGAAGGCCTTCCCCCCATTGCGGCAGGCCTGTTTGGCTATCTTGGCTATGACATGATCCGCCTTGTCGAACACCTGCCCCATATCAACCCCGACCCTTTGGGCCTGCCCGATGCCACTTTGCTACGCCCTTCGGTGGTGGCGGTGCTGGACGGGGTTAAGGGCGAAGTGATGGTGGTGGCGCCGGCTTGGGCATCCTCGGGCCTATCGGCACGCGCGGCCTATGCCCAAGCGGGCGAACGGGTGATGGACGCGCTGCGCGACCTTGACCGCGCCCCGCCCGCCCCCCGCGATCTGGGCGAGGCGGCAACAGTGGGTGAGGCCATATCAAACTTTACCCCCGAAGGGTACCGCGCGGCGGTGGAAAAGGCGAAAGACTACATCCGTGCGGGCGATATCTTTCAGGTCGTCCCCAGCCAGCGCTGGACGCAAAGCTTTGCGCTGCCCCCCTTTGCCTTTTACCGCTCTTTGCGGCGCACCAACCCCTCGCCGTTCATGTTTTTCTTCAACTTCGGCGGCTTTCAGGTGGTGGGCGCCAGCCCCGAAATCCTTGTGCGCCTGCGCGAAGGCGAAGTCACCATCCGCCCCATCGCGGGCACCCGCAAGCGCGGCGCCACCCCCGAAGAAGACCGCGCACTAGAGGCTGATCTTCTGGCCGACCCCAAAGAACGCGCCGAACATCTGATGCTGCTAGATCTGGGCCGCAACGATGTGGGCCGTGTTGCCAAACTGGGCACCGTGCGCCCAACCGAGCAGTTCATCGTCGAACGCTATTCCCATGTCATGCATATCGTCTCAAACGTGGTGGGCCAGATTGCCGAAGGCCAAGACGCCCTATCAGCCCTTTTGGCAGGGATGCCCGCAGGCACAGTATCGGGCGCACCCAAAGTGCGCGCGATGGAGATTATTGATGAGCTGGAACCCGAAAAGCGCGGGCTATATGGCGGCGGCATCGGTTATTTCGCCGCCAACGGCGAGATGGACTTTTGCATCGCCCTACGCACGGCGGTGCTGAAAGACGAAAAGCTTTACATTCAAGCCGGCGGCGGCGTGGTCTATGACAGCGACCCTGAGGCGGAATATCAAGAAACCGTCAACAAATCCCAAGCCCTGCGCCGCGCGGCTGAAGATGCGGGCACCTTTGCAGGTCGGCACAATAGCTAAACCCCGCTGACCCTGCGCATCTTCCTGTTTCATAACGAAGGGGCCACGTCTAACTCGCGGCAGACGATCTGCTTCAAGCTGATCAGGGGGCTTGCTGTACCTGTGGCTTTCTGTTTCTTCTGAGTGATGTCCATTTGCCTAAGGCCGACCCACATGCTGCTTTTGATCGATAACTACGACAGTTTCACCTATAATCTTGTCCATTATCTGGGTGAGCTCGGGGAAGATGTGCGCGTGGTGCGCAATGATGCGATGGATGTGGCGTCGGCCATGGCGCTGCGACCGCACGCGATTGTGCTGTCGCCGGGGCCTTGTGATCCGGATCAGGCGGGAATTTGCCTGGCCCTGACTTTGGCTGCGGCCCAGACGAACACGCCTTTGCTGGGGGTATGCTTGGGTCATCAAACCATCGGCCAGGCCTTTGGTGGCAAAGTGGTGCGCTGTCATGAGATTGTGCATGGCAAGATGGGTGCGATGCTGCATCAAGATCGGGGGATGTTTGGCGGCTTGCCCTCGCCCTTCTTGGCGACACGCTATCATTCCTTGGTGGTAGAGCGCGCAAGTTTGCCAGATTGCCTAGAGGTGACAGCGTGGCTGGAAGGCGGCACGATCATGGGGCTGCGCCATAAGACCAAGCCCATCGAAGGCGTGCAGTTTCACCCTGAAAGCATCGCTTCGGAACATGGGCACCGCTTGTTGCAGAATTTCTTGACGCGCAGCAAGGCGATGGTGGCAGCATGAGTGAGACGCTTAAACCCTTGATCGGTCTTGCGGCCGAGCGGCCTTTGACACGGGCCGAGGCGGAAGGTGCCTTTAGCGCGTTGTTTGAAGGCGATGCCACGCCTGCCCAGATGGGCGGGTTGCTGATGGCGCTGCGCACGCGCGGCGAAACGGTGGATGAGTTTGCGGCGGCGGCGAGCGTCATGCGGGCCAAGTGTCATGCGGTGCGCGCACCTGCGGGGGCGATGGATATTGTGGGTACGGGCGGCGATGGCAAGGGCACGCTGAACATCTCGACCGCCACGGCCTTTGTTGTGGCGGGGGCTGGTGTGCCTGTGGCCAAGCATGGCAACCGCAACCTATCGTCGAAATCAGGGGCGGCAGATGCCCTAACTGAGATGGGGCTGAATGTGATGGTGGGGCCCCAAGTGGTCGAACGCTGTCTGGCCGAGGCAGGGATAGGCTTCATGATGGCCCCCATGCACCATCCCGCGATGCGCCATGTCGGGCCTGTGCGGGCCGAACTGGGCACACGGACCATTTTCAATATCCTCGGCCCCCTAACCAACCCCGCAGGCGTGAAGCGGCAGTTGACAGGCGCTTTTGCCCCCCGCCTGCTGCGCCCCATGGCCGAAACCCTGCGCGCTTTGGGGTCAGAGGCGGCATGGCTGGTGCATGGCAGCGATGGCACCGACGAGATCACGATTGCGGGGCCAACGGCTGTTGTCGCCCTTGAGGCGGGCGAAATTCGCGAATTTAGCGTTCATCCCGAAGACGCAGGCCTGCCGGTGCATCCGTTTGAGGCAATCTTGGGCGGCACACCGACGCAAAACGCTGTTGCGTTTCGGGCGTTGTTGAATGGTCAAACCGGAGCTTACCGCGATGCGGTGCTGTTAAATGCGGCAGCAGCGTTGCTGGTGGCAGGCAAGGCCACCAGTTTGAAAGAGGGCGTTTCGATGGCGCGTGCCGCAATCGATTCAGGACAAGCTTTGGCGCGGTTGAACCTGTTACGCGCCATCTCGCCGCTGACCGCCTAGATCATCCCAGCGCATATCCCGCACCGCGCACCGTGCGCAGCGGGTCATCGGCACCAAAGGCGCAAAGTGCTTTGCGCAAACGGCCGACATGCACATCTACTGTCCGGCTGTCGACATAGATGTCACGGCCCCAGACACGGTCCAGCAATTGCTCGCGCGAAAAGACGCGGCCGGGTTTTTCAAGAAATGTTGCCAGCAAGCGAAACTCGGTTGGGCCCAGTTTCAGCGTTTGACCATCGCGGATCACGCGGTGAGTTTCGGCATCAAGGCTGATGGTTTCCCATTCCAGCACCATCCCAAGGGTCGAAGGCCGCACGCGGCGCAGTTGCGCGCGCAGGCGCGCCATCAGTTCGATGATGGAATAGGGCTTGATCACATAGTCATCCGCCCCCGTTTCCAATCCGCGCACCTTGTCGACCTCTTCGGAACGCGCTGACAGCATGATGATTGGAATGGCACGGGTTTCAGGGCGCATCTTCAAGCGGCGACACACCTCTAGCCCCGAGACATGCGGCATCATCCAATCCAGCAAGATCAGATCCGGCGGGTTTTCTGCCACCAGCATCAACGCCTCTTCGCCATTGGTGGCGCGTTGCACGACAAAACCTTCCGCCTCAAGATTATAGGCCAAGACTTCGCGCTGGGCTGGTTCATCTTCTACCAAAAGGACGGTTGGCTGTGCCATTATACGTTCCCCATCGTGACAGATTCTGATTTCGGGCGCGGGTCACGCGGCAGATCGCCGGTGGCAAGGTAGATTACCTGTTCGGCGATGGTCGTGGCATGGTCGCCCACGCGTTCAATATTTTTGGCGATGAAATGCAAGTGCATACAGGCCGTGATATTGCGCGGGTCTTCCATCATATGGGTCAGGAATTCGCGAAACAGGGCAGAATACATCTGGTCTATGTCGCGGTCTTGCTGGCGCACGGCATGGGCCAAATCAACATCGCGGCTGATAAAGGCATCCAGCGCGTCTTTCAGCAAAAGGCTGACCTGACGCGCCATGCGGCGAATGGATCCGGCAGCCCCTTCAATCGTATGCATCTGCGCCAGAACGATCGAGCGTTTGGCCAAGTTCTTGGCATAATCGCCGCAGCGTTCCAGCGAGGCGGCTATTTTCATCACAGTCAAGACGGTGCGCAAATCGCTTGCGGTGGGGGCACGGATGGCAATCAGACGCACGCATTCGGTGTTGACCTGCTCTTCCAACCGGTCGATCGCCGTATCGCCTTCGCGCACGCGTTCGGCCAAAGCCTCGTCGCGGGTTTCAAGGGCAGTGGCGGCATCCGAAAGTGCCGCTTCGACAAGGCCTGCCATGCGCAGAACAAGCGCTTGAACACCCTCAAGATCGCGGTCAAACGCCGACGCTATGTGACGGTCTGTGTTCATTTGTCTCTCCTCAACCGATCCGGCCGGTGATGTAGGATTCGGTGCGCGGATCCTTGGGATTGGTGAAAATCGCACCGGTTTCGCCATATTCCACCAGATAACCAAGGTGGAAAAACGCCGTGCGCTGCGACACGCGGGCGGCTTGCTGCATGGAGTGGGTGACGATCACCACCGAAAACTGGCTGCGCAATTCGTCGATCAACTCTTCCACCTGTGCCGTCGCGATCGGGTCAAGGGCCGAACACGGTTCGTCCATCAACAGCACCTCCGGAGAGGTTGCAATCGCCCGCGCAATGCACAGTCGCTGCTGCTGGCCGCCAGAAAGGCCAGTGCCGGGCGATTGCAGGCGGTCTTTAACTTCGTTCCACAGGGCCGCTTTGCGCAGGCAGGCTTCGACAACCTCATCCAGTTCGGCCTTGGTGCGGGTGAGACCATGGATCTTGGGGCCGTAAGCCACATTGTCATAGATCGACTTGGGGAAGGGATTGGGCTTTTGAAACACCATGCCGATCTTGGCGCGCAACTGCACAGGGTCAACCCGCGGGTCATAGATATTCTCGCCTTCCAGCGTGATCATACCTTCCACACGGGCCGAGGCCACAGTGTCGTTCATCCGGTTCAAACACCGCAGGAACGTAGATTTGCCACAACCCGAAGGTCCGATAAAAGCGGTTACTGTTTTGTCCAGAATGTCGACATCGACATCCTTCAGCGCGTGGTTGGTGCCGTAATAAACCTGCACCTTGCGAGCTTCAATTTTGTTGGTTTCGGTCTGCACGTCGCGCTCCAGTCTAAGATCTTTCATGGGGGGATTCTCCTGCTTACCAGCGGCGTTCATAACGGCGGCGCAGGATGATGGCGGCGGTGTTCATGATAATAAGAAAGCCCAAAAGCACGATGATCGCCCCTGAGGCCCGCTCGACAAAGCCCGGATCGCCACGCTGGGTCCAGTTGTAGATCTGCACGGGAAGCGCAGAGGCTGGGTCAAACAGGCCCGACAGCGGTGCACCGGGAAAGTCACGAACAAACGCCACCATCCCGATCAACAGCAAGGGGGCCGTTTCACCCAAGGCTTGGGCAAGACCGATGATCGTACCGGTCAAAACGCCCGGCATAGCCAAGGGCAGAACATGGTGAGTGACGGTTTGCAACTTCGACGCCCCAACCCCCAAAGCCGCATCGCGGATTGACGGCGGCACAGCTTTCAACGCGGCACGGGTCGGGATGATGATCCGAGGCAGCGTCATCAACGTTAGAACCAACCCGCCCACGATGGGCGCTGATTGCGGCAAACCTGCGAAATTGATGAAAAAAGACAGCCCCAAGATGCCGTAAACAATCGACGGCACGGCCGCGAGGTTGGCAATGTTGACCTCAATCAAATCTGTCCAGCGGTTCTTGGGCGCAAACTCTTCCAGATAAACCGAAGCAGCCACCCCGATGGGCAAAGCCAAGCATAAAACAACACACATCATATACAGTGAGCCTATGATGGCCACGCCCAACCCTGCTGCCTCTGGCCGTTTGTCAGAGGCATCAGGCATCGACAAAAAGCCTGTGTTAAAGCGCATTTCCATCATGCCGGCCGCGACCATCTTATCAGCAAGCATCAGTTTTTCGGGCGAGGTGCTGTTGTCACGCACGGCCGTTTCCATCGTCACACGGCCTTTGAAATAGCCGTCGATCCTGCCATGGGCCAATGCCGTGAATTGCACAGTTGTACCCAGCAATTTAGGATCAGCCAGCACCATGTCGCGCAGATCGGCGGCAGCATTTTCCGAAACCATGCCCACAAGGTCTTTGGGTGTCATATCGCCAATGTCGATGCCCTTCGCGGCAAGCTCAAGTCCCAAAGATTTGCCGATCAGCTTTCCATAGCCAATCGTGGTGACCGATGCCATTTCAGCCCGATCGCCGTTCCCTGCCTTATCCAATACTGCTGGATCCAGCTGGACGGATATTTCAACAAAGGTTTGACGAAAGGCCGGAAGACCTGCCGAGAAGATCGAGAACAGCAGCCATACCAGCGCCAGAAGGGCCACAACAATGGCGACCAAACCATAAGCGCGAAAGCGCGACTCTTGCGCGTTGCGTGCAGCGGTACGCTTGTCGGGCGCAAACAAAGAATGCGTCCGGCGCGGCGCTTGGGCTGAGGGCACGGCATCCGTGATCGGCGGGACGGTCGTCATTCGTATTGCTCCCGGTATTTACGCACAATCACCAGCGCCACCACGTTCAGGCCCAAGGTGAAGGTGAAAAGGGTCAGGCCAAGCGCGAAAGCTACCAGCGTTTCGGGCGAGGCGAATTCGGTATCACCCGTCAATTGGCTGACGATTTTGACGGTGACGGTTGTCATCGCCTCAAACGGGTTAAGCGACAATTTGGCCGCAGCCCCTGCCCCCAGAACCACGATCATCGTCTCGCCTATGGCGCGCGATGCGGCCAGCAAAATGGCCCCCACGATGCCTGGCAACGCGGCCGGGATGACAACTTGGCGGATGGTCTCGGACGGCGTAGCCCCCAGCCCCAACGATCCATCACGCAGCGATTGCGGGACGGCGTTGATAATATCATCCGACAGCGACGACACGAAGGGAATGATCATAATCCCCATGACCAAACCCGCCGTCATCACGGTGGACGACGAATTGCCAAACCCCATCGGCATGGCAATCCAATCGCGCAGCAAAGGGCCTACGGTGATCAGGGCGAAGAGACCGTAGACGATTGTAGGGATGCCCGCCAAAACCTCGATCAAAGGCTTCACAACGCTGCGCACCCGACGAGAGGCATATTCCGCCAAATATATCGCCGAGAACAACCCGATTGGGACAGCCACAACCAAAGAAATCACCGACACATACAGCGTGCCCCAAACCAAGGGCAAAATCCCCAAGGTCGACCCACCGCCAAACTTGGGATCCCAAGTGCTGGAGAAGAAAAAGATCGAGGCCGGATAGATGCCAAAGAAATGCACCGTTTCCGCCATCAGCGACACAACGATGCCGAGCGTGGTTAAAACCGCAATCAAAGATGCGACGATTAGCAACCCGATCGACACACGTTCCGTGGCGTTGCGCGCCCGAAATTCTGGCGAGATGCGGCGCAATCCCCAAGCCAAACCAGCCAAGGCCAGCCCCAAAGTGGTAAGGGTTAACCCAAGGCGAGAATTTTTTGCCGTGGTGCGCACCGCTTCGGCCGCTGCAATCATGTTAGGGGTCGGATCGTTGCCCATCGCAACACCCGCGTCTCCCAAGGCGATCTTCAACGCATCAATATCTTGTTTGATCTTCGCAAGATCAAAGCCATCATTTTCAAGCACAGACAGGCCCTGCGACAAACGCGTGACATCGGCCATCATCAGATTGACCGAACTGTCGATTGGCACATCTGCTTGGTCAATATGGGACAACGCACTGTTGTGGATGACAAAACCTTCAAGAAACAGCCACACCAAGCTGACAAACAACACCGGAACCACCACCCCGAGTGCGGTGATCCAACCGTAAAACGTGGGCAAAGAATGCAGCTTGCGCATATCGCCGCCCACAGTGCTCATCGCCCTACGACGACCAATGGCATAGCCAAGGGCAGACAGCGCAAGAACAGTCAGAAATAAAAGGCCAAGGCTCATGGTCGTCCTGCAAGGCTAGAGAAGGGCGCGCAACATCGCCGCGCGCCGGTTTTTGTTTACTTCAAAGGTTCCATCAAGGTGCCAGCTTTGACAGCCGCTTGGGTTGCGGCCAGTTCGGGGTCAGAGACAAGGCCATACTCTACCAAGGCACCCTCTGGGCCCGCCATGTCATCAGACATGAAGAAATCGAGGAATTCCTGCAAACCAGCAACAATGCCGATGTGCTGCTTTTTGACATACATAAACAGCGGCCGCGACACGGGGTAAGACCCGTCAGCAATGGATTTGCTCGATGGCATAACCCCATCCATCGAAGCAACTTTCAGCTTGTCGGTGTTGTTTTCATAAAACGACAGACCAAAGACACCCACGGCTTGCTTGCTAGCCGACAACCGCGCCAAAGTTTCGGTGTAGTCGCCGTCAATCTCAGTGACAACGCTGTCTTTGCGCAGGGTGTCGCAGGCATTGATCGCGTCAACATCCTTGGCCTTGTCATCCGCACCCGTTGAGGCCGCAAAGAAAAGATCATAGGCGCCGGTGGCTTTGCAGCCCGCCTCGATCACCTTTTGATTGAACACTTCGCGCGTGCCATGTTTGGATCCGGGGATCAGCGCCAAAATTTCCTGCGCTGGCAAGGCTGGGTTCACATCGGCCCAAGCCGTAAGATCGTTGATAACCAATGCACCGTCTTTCACAACCTGTGCGGCCAGCGCGCCATAGACATCGGCGGGCGCAAAAGCAAAATCTGGCCCCGCAAAGTCAGAGGCAAATACAACGCCGTCATATCCGATGCGAATTTCGATAATTTCTGTCACACCATTGGCAGTGCAAGTGTTGATATCAGACTGTTTGATTTTCGAAGAGGAATTGGCGATGTCGATCGTCTCTTCGCCCAAGCCCTTGCACAGCGCAGCGCGCCCCGCTCCAGATCCGCCACCTTCGACAACCGGCGTTTTAAAGACACCCTGCTCGCCAAATGCCTCAGCCACGATCGTAGCGAAAGGTAAAACAGTCGACGAACCCGCAATTTGAAGTTGCTCACGCGCCTGCGCGTTTAAAGCAGCACTTACCAAAATCGCCAAACTCGCGGCAGAGACCTTCTTAAACGACATCGATTTTCCCAGTCTTCCCGGCAGGAAGGAATCTCAACCGATCCCTACTCTCAGCGCTTAGGGCTGCTGCACGGCACTTTTGCGACAGCAATGTAACAATATAATGACAGCCTGAAGAATAGGCCGAATCCCCGCCACCTTTGGGTGATAAAAAATCAGCTAGAAGGTAAAAGTACCGAAAAGGTCGAACCTTCGCCCGGCGCACTGTCAATCACCAAGCGGCCGCGGTGGCGGTGGGCGATGTGCTTGACGATGGCCAACCCCAACCCCGTGCCACCCTTTTCGCGGCTGCGGTGGCCATCGATGCGGTAAAACCGCTCTGCCAAGCGCGGAAGGTGGAAAGAATCGATGCCTTCACCTTGATCTTTCACGGCCAGCCGCACTTTGGGCCCGCGCGGGCCGGTTTCGTGGCTGAGGGTCACGATCACCTCTTTACCCGGTCCGCCATATTTTATTGCATTCTCGATCAGATTGGTGGCGACTTGGGTGATCTGGTCAGGATCAGCAAAAATCTCGACCGGATCATCTAATCCCACCAGCATCAGGCGTACCTTGGCGGCATCTGCCGTAGGGCGCAGCGATTGGGCGGCGGAATAGATCAATCGCGCCACATCGTGGCGGTCGGTTGGTCGCTGGCGTTCTTGCGCCTCGACCTTTGACAAATGCAACAGATCACGCACCAAACGCACCATACGTTCAGCCTCAGTCTGCATGATAGCCAAGAAACGGTCGCGTGCGAGCGGGTCTTCGCGTGCAGGCCCGCGCAGCGTTTCAATGAACCCCAAAACTGAAGTGAGGGGCGTGCGCAATTCATGGCTAACATTGGCCACAAAATCACGGCGCATCGCATCCATCTGTTCGCGATCAGACAGATCTTCAAAGGTACACAGCACAAACCGGCCCACCGGCGCTGCGGTCAGGCGGTGGATCACCTCGTGGCTGGGCCCCGGGATGACATGACGCGCCTCGGCCATTTGGCGGCTGACCATGGCCGAAGAGATGGCTGCCAAAACCTCGGGTTGGCGCAACACAAAAGCATGATGACGGCCCACCAATCCGGCCCCCAACAGGGTCAAAGCTGTGCCATTACACCCAGAAATCCGCTCATCCGCGCCGATCATCAGGGCGGGCAAGGGTAGGCCGGAAAGAACCTCGTCCAACATATCTTGATCCATGCCCATCCTCTGGCTTTGCCGCAGTATTTCGCCTTGCATACCACTTGGCACCCTTAGAGGCGCAAGTCCCAATATCGCGCAAAAAACATTAAGCCGCGAGGTCTGCTGCCACAGCCCCTAAGGCCCGCATCGCTTCTGCTCCGATGCGAAAAGAATTGAGCCGTGCGCTGTGCGAGTGGGTCATGCCCGTTAGCATCACCTCATCGGGCTGATATTGATCGATCAACTCAGCCAAGGCGCGCTGCACGCTTTGGGGCGAACCCACCGCCGCGCAAGACAATGCTTGATCAACCCCTGCCAGAACATGGTCGGGGATATGCGACAAATCCGCCTGTGGCGGCGGCAAAAGGCCGGGCTGGCCCGTCCGCAGGCGGGCAAAGGAAATGACCTGAGACGATCGCAAAAGCTGTGCTTGCGCGTCACTCTCGGCCGCACAAAGGCCAACGGCCATCATGAAATAGGGCGTCTGGCGCCAGATCGAGGGACTAAAGGTGCTGCGGTAGATGTGTGCGGCCTCGGCCAGATGGGTGGGGGCGAAGTGGCTGGCAAAGGCATAGGGCAGGCCCAGATAGGCCGCCAATTGCGCGCCGTACAGGCTGGAGCCCAAGATCCACACCGGCACTTGGCTCCCTTCACCGGGGAAGGCGCGGATCGGGGATTTGGGATCCCCCACATCAAGATACTGCAGCAACTCCACAACATCGTTGGGGAAATTGTCCGAAGCTTCCATATTGCGGCGCAGCGCACGCGCGGTCGCCATATCAGACCCCGGCGCGCGGCCAAGGCCAAGGTCGATGCGGCCGGGGAACAGCGCGTCTAGCGTGCCAAATTGTTCAGCAATGACCAAGGGCGCGTGGTTGGGCAGCATGATGCCCCCTGCCCCCACACGAATTGTCTTGGTTTGGGCTGCTACATGGCCCACGACAACAGCGGTGGCGGCACTCGCGATGCCGGGCATATTGTGATGCTCGGCCAGCCAATAGCGGTGATACCCCCAGCTTTCGGCCTTTTGCGCCAGATCGGCCGCATGGCGCAGCGCATCACTGGGGGTTTGGCCTTCGACCACGGGGGCCAAGTCTAACACGGAATAGCGCATTTTGGCCCCCTTGGTCGGCAAGGCTAAGATATGGGCCGATTTGGCCCCAATTTCCAGCGCCTTATACGGGCAAACACCACAAGGCCAAAAAGGGCTGATCGGTGGCCCGCATGGCATGGCGGATCCACGGCGTGTTATATACTGTCTGACCGGGGCTGCGGGGCAGCCAATCGGCATCGCCTTGCAAGAAGGCCCCGTCTGACAGCACCAGATACACCTCTTCGGGCGCGTGGTCGTGGTCGGGATAGCGGGTGTGCGGCGCCATCAGGCTTAGGCCCACCCAAACATCCTCGCGCGGTTCCAGCCCGTTCGGGCCGATAAGTACGGCATTGGCATGGGCCTGCGCAAACCCCGCGCTGGCCGTGGGGCCAACGCTTTTGCGCGTGCTCCACCCCAAGGCGGGGGCGATGGCTTGCACCGCCTGCCCCAAGGTTTGCAAACTTTCACAGTGGCTCTGAAGGTTCGCCACAGCTTGCGTCAAAAGGGATAGGACTGGCACATTCTCTGACGTAACAGCCCCAGAAGGGTGAACGGTTTTCAGGCGTTCAAACACTTTGCTCAGGGCTGCGCGCGCCTGTAAGGACAGGTCAGCCTTGGCGAAAGCCTGCTCTGCCGCCGTCACCACCTGTTGCAAGCCCCCTGCCCGCGTCATTCTGCTGCGGCGACCGAGGGGTTGTTGGGGTGCATTGTCCAATTGGCATACTCGCCCACCTTGCGCCCCGTGCGCTGATCCACCCCGCCTTTGGGCACTTCGACCATGGTGATGCAATCTTGCACCGGGCAGACGTTGACGCACAGGTTGCAGGCCACGCAGTCCTCGTCTTTGACGGTAAAGGTGCGGTCGGCACTCATCGCGATGGCTTGGTGGCTGGTGTCTTCGCAGGCGGCAAAGCAGCGGCCGCATTTGATGCAATCGTCTTGGTTGATCACGGCTTTGGTGACGAAGTTCAGGTTCAAGAACTGCCAATCGGTCACATTCGGGGTTGCACGCCCGACCAGATCGGACAGGTCCATCCCTTTGTCATCCAGATAGTCCGACAGGCCAGAAATCATCTCGGACACGATCTTGAACCCATAGGTCATCACCGCCGTGCAGACCTGCACATTACCCGCCCCAAGGGCCAAAAACTCTGCTGCATCGCGCCAAGTGGTCACCCCGCCGATGCCGCTGATGGGCAGGTTGCGCGTGGCAGGGTTGCGGGCAATCTCGGCCACCATGTTCAACGCAATCGGCTTGACCGCAGGGCCGCAATAGCCGCCGTGCGTGCCCTTGCCGTCGATCATCGGTTCGGGCGCAAAGCTGTCAAGGTTGACCGAGGTGATGGAATTGATCGTGTTGATCAAGGACACTGCATCCGCCCCGCCGGCATATGCCGCCTCAGCCGGTTTCCTGATGTCGTTGATATTCGGGGTCAGTTTGACAATGCAGGGCATGCGCGAGTGCTTTTTCACCCAGCGTGTGACCATTTCGATATATTCGGGCACCTGCCCGACAGCCGACCCCATGCCCCGTTCCGCCATGCCATGTGGGCAGCCAAAGTTCAGCTCGACCCCGTCGGCCTCGGTATCTTCGATGCGGTGCAGGATGTCTTTCCACGATTCCTCGTCACA
>CANIKY010000046.1 GCA_947468085.1 Paracoccaceae bacterium
CCTGCGCCACTTGCGCGGCCGACAAGCCGCCATTGGAATTGCCGATCAAAAGCGGGGCCGTGACGCCGCAAAGGCGCAGGTTGCGCTCAAGCCGTTGCAGATATCCCCGGATGGCGGGCAAGACATAGGCATTCACGGCGGTGGTGGATGTCCGCTCATACTCCCCCGTTTCGGGCAGCACATCGACCGAGGCCGTCACAGCTATATGGGGAAAAGCCGCCGCAAAGGCCGCGGTGGCGGCCCGTTCATGGGCGGGGTTTTTGTAAGAGTTGAGAAAGCAGATGGCGACAGATTCAATCCCTTCGCCGGCCAGAAACGCCCCCGCTCGCACAACATCCGCCACATCCAAAGGCCTGAGCACCGTGCCATCGGCCAGCACGCGCTCATCCACTTCGCAGCGGTAGCGCCGGGTGATGAGCGGTTCGGGCTTGTCCCATGTCAGGTCGAACATGCCCGGCGTACGCAGCCTTCCGATCTCAAGCACGTCTCGAAAGCCCTTTGTCGTGATAAGGCCACACCGCGCGCCCTGTTTTTGCAACAACGTGTTCGAGCCAACCGTGGTGCCGTGCAGCACTTCGCTCAGCGCCCCTGCGGGGATCTCGGCGGCAGTCAGAACCTCGGTCATGCCGGTGATCACTGCTTCTTCTGGCGCCTTCGGGGTGGAGCTGACTTTGGCGGCAAAGGTCAACCCGTCGCTGCGCAAAAGCACAAGGTCGGTGAACGTGCCGCCGATATCAACACTCAGCCGAGCCGAAAGCGCCATCAGGCGGGTTGGTCCGAATTGAGCACGCCGCCCTTTGCCCAGTCTTGCGTGTCGACCTCTTGAAATACGATGTCGATATCTTCGGGCGCGCACTTAAGAATACGCGCCGCCTCGCGGGTTATGACGGATACGAATTCCCGTTTCTGGTCGCGCGAGCGCCCCTTGTGCAGGTCCACCTTGATCATCGGCATCTTGTTTTCCTATAGCCATGCGTTGACATGCCACGGCGCGAATTCGTCGTCGCCGTAACCTAGACTTTCACTTTTGGTCGGTTTGCCCGAAGCGGTGGCGATCATCTCGTCAAAGATCATCTGGCCCATGGCCTCGATCGAGTGCTGGCCCTCTAGAATCGTGCCGCAGTTAATATCCATGTCCTCTTCCATACGCGTGAACATGGCGGTGTTGGTGGCCAATTTGATCGACGGCGCGGGGCGGCAGCCAAAGCAGGAGCCGCGCCCGGTGGTAAAGGCGATCAAGTTCGCCCCACCGGCGACTTGACCTGTCGCCGACATCGGATCAAATCCCGGTGAATCCATGAAGACAAGGCCCGGTTTATCCACGCGTCGGGCATAGCCGTAGACTTCGACGAGGTTGGTGCTGCCACCTTTGGCCACTGCCCCGAGGGACTTTTCCAAAATTGTGGTCAGCCCGCCCACCTTGTTGCCTGGGGAGGGGTTGTTATCAAACCCTTGCGGTTCGTTTTTGGTGTAATCCTCCCACCATTCCAACAGACCGATCAGGCGGCTGCCGACTTCGGCACTCACGGCGCGCTCCAGCAAAAGGTTTTCCGCGCCGTAAATCTCGGTCGTTTCGGCCAGAATGGCGGTGCCGCCGTTGGAAACCAGCAGATCCACAGCCGCGCCCAAGGCCGGGTTGGCCGAGATGCCCGAGAAACTGTCAGATCCGCCGCATTGCAGGCCGACCATGATCTCGCTGACCGGTACGGGGATGCGTTTGGCACAATTCGCGCGCTCCAGCATCGCTTCGACAATCTCAATCCCCCTCGCGACGCTGGTCCTTGTGCCGCCTGTCTCTTGCATCACCAATTTTTGCAGATCAGGGCCAAGGTGAAGGCTTTCCTCGGCGACCAGTTGGTCGATCTGGTTGTCTTCGCAGCCCAAGCCAACCAGCAGGACGCCAGAAAAGTTTGGGTGCTCGGCATAGCCCGCAAGGGTGCGCCGAAGCATTGACATAGACCGCGATCCATCAGCCACGCTGCACCCAGACTTGTGCGTCAAGGCCACCACGCCATCGACATTGGGGAAGGCGGCCAGCCGGGAGGGGTCGCGAAAATGGTCGGCGATCATGCGGGCCACCAGCGCCGAGCAGTTCACAGAAGTCAGCACACCCACATAATTGCGGGTCGCCACCTTGCCGTTGTCGCGCACAAAGCCTTGAAAGCGCGGGCGCTGGCCAATCGGGCAAAGGGATGCATTGGACAGCCTTGTGCCAATGGCGCGACCGGCCATAGATGCCTCGAACCCCAGATTGTGCAAATGCACATGGGCCCCCAAGGCAATCGCAGTCTGCGCCAGTCCGATCGGTTGGCCAAGGCGGTGGATTACATCGCCTTTGGCCAAAGCCCGCAGCGCCACCTTGTGGCCAAAGGGAATTTCGGCGGTGGCAAAGCCGGCAAAAGGGGCCAACGCCTCACCGGCGTGGATGTCGCGCAAGGCAACGCCCACTTCATCCCCCGGTTTCAACTGCAAAACGACATGTGCTGTGGTCACTGACTGTCCCCCAATGACGTGAGACAATCACAGTTTTGCTAGATTGTCAGCAATCAGCAAAAAGAAATTTTCTGACGCTTACAGCCCTCCGCCCGCCCCTGTTTAGCTGGCGATGCGGGGGTGTTCTTCGGCATGGGCTTCCAGCAATTTCACTTCGGTTTCGTTATGGCCTCTGGCCAGGCGTTCAGCACGCGGGCCATCTTTTGCGATGACGGCTTCGATGAGCGCGGAATGCTCATCGACAAGGGCTGAGTAATCCTTGGGAAAAAACCCCGAATGCACCATGTGAAAGCGCACCTGTTTCATGATGTCGCCGTGCTGTTCGGCCAGACGCTTGTGGTGAGCAAGTGCCACGATTTCCTGATGCAGGCGAAAGTCCACATCGGTTACATCTTCAAGACGCCCATCCCTCACCGCCCGTGTCAATTCGGCAACAGTCGCACGAAGACGCTTGGCATCCACGGGGGTGACATTTGCGGCCGCCAGCTGGGCTGCCAATCCTTCCAGCACTGCGCGCAGCGTATAAAGCTCCCATGCATCGCGCGGCGTAGACTCTGATACCTGCCAGCGCGTGAAAGCAACCTGCTGGACAAGCCGCTCTCGGGCAAGAACCGCCAATGCCGCGCGGACTGTTCCACGACTTACTTCAAGTTGCTCAGACAGTTGCGTTTCAAGCAGTCGCGCCCCAGCCCCTAGAACGCCTTTGAGGATGTGATTGCGGATAAGATCTGCGGCCTGACGGTCAAGTAAGCGTTTTTCTGTCTTGAGGCTTGCAAGTTTTGTCATGAAATTTTGATTCTCAATTGAAGCGACTGGTTAACAGTTAACGGTCAACCCTGAAAAACACAACGCGTCAAATAGTGAAAACTCGCCAACCCCACGCCCGCGATTGAACAAAACAGTCTCAAAATGATGTTCAGATTGGCGGCCACTATGGCGCGTCCGCCCGAGAAGAAAAGTTGCCTGTTCCAAAACGCGATGCCTTGAACGGCTTGGCACGCGGCGCATCCGCTAGCGATTATCGCGACCGGGCGGACCGCTTTTGATGGTACTTGTCGACACCTCCGCTTGGATCGAATGGCTTCTCGGCTCGCCGACCTCAGACCAGCTGGCCCAACATCTGCCAGAGCAGTCTGACTGGCTGGTGCCCACGATGGTCCAATTGGAACTTGCAAGATGGCTGACCCGAGAGGTCGGCGAAGACAAGGCCGACCAGGTTATTGCCTTTACCCAAGTCTGTCAGGTTGTTCCACTGGACACAGAGATCGCTCTCGCTGCGGCCGAGGCTTGCCGCACCCACAAGCTGGCGACGGCCGATGCCATCGTCTTTGCGACAGCCCGCGCCAAAGGGGCACGTCTACTGACCTGCGACAAGCATTTCGAGGGCCTAGCCGGCGTCACGCTCATCGAGAAGATCAAGATCTGACGGCCGAAAGCCCAAGCAATTTCAGGAGCACAAAGTGAGCGACGCCTTCAAGAGTATCGACCAAGGCCTAAGAGAGGCGCTTTTGCATGCCAAGGGTGAAGGTGCGAGTTTGGTCTTCCAGGTTGACCTGTCAGAGAAAGATGTGCCCAAGGCCGGCACGCGCGCGGCGCGCGAAGATCCGCGAACGCAATTGGCCAAGCCGAAAGCCTCAAAAAGCGGGACTTACGTCCCCCATCTGCTCGTTCACCTTGCGCACCATCACGGCCTCGATCTCGGGCAGAAGTTCGGCGGCAATCAGCGTATTGACCCCAAGGGCCTGCGCCATTGCCAGCGCTTCCCCCATGTCCCATCCAGTCGGCGTGCATAAGTTCCATCCGCGGTGTCGCCTCTCACTGCCCCCGCTGCAATGCGTGGCCCTGCCGATCATCTGCGCGAACACGGGATTGAGGTGATTGTTGACCTACCCGGCGTCGGGCAGAACCTGATCGACCACCCCGAGGTTCCCATCATTGCCACAGCCAACGGCAAGTATGGCTACTTTGGACAGGGCAATGGTTGGCGGATGCTTATGAACGGCCTGCAGTTTCGCCTATTCGGCACTGGGCGCATCCTGTCAGCCGGGGTGGAAGCTGGTGCATTTGTGAATACGACCGATCCGCATGCGGAGCCTTCGATTCAGGCATTCTGTGTGCCAATGGCCTATCTCGACCGCGATACGGTGGGCTTGGTGAAAAACACTTATGGACTGACCGTGACCACGGTGGTTGTAAAGACAAAGTCACGAGGCGAGGTACGGCTGAGTCTCAGGCTGTGATATTTATTGTAGGTTCTGCACCGTATCCTGCCCCCGCAACTATAAACACCCTACTACAGCCGCCGTAAGAGGTAACTTTCATTCTTGGATTTCGCGTTTTGAAATGCAAGATTGGTCCCAGCGCGCCGATGATACCTTCCTGCAAGAAACAGTCTTCTTTGGCAAAGCATGGTTTGGGGCACGGGGTCATGCGCTAAAGTGTTTCAGTTAATGGCTTAACAATCTGATATCGGCGGCGTCCACCTCAAGATAAACCGTGGTTCCCATCGGCAAGGGCGGCAGGCTAGGGCGGCTCAGGACGTCAACGCTCAACCAAACGCCTTGCACGAGAACCGTGTATCGCACGGTTGAGCCCAGCAGCAACCGGTCGGTGATCTGGCCTTGTGCTGTGATCTGTGCAGTGTTTGGGGTTGAGGAAAGGCTGATGGTTTCAGGATGCAGCGCCCAAGCGTCTTGTGTGACTTGACCGAAGACTTGCCACACCGTCTGAGGTTCCAAAATGTTGATATTGCCAATAAAACCCGCCACAGCGCGGTTGGCGGGGGCGCCGTAGACCTCATGTGGGGCGCCAGATTGCACGATACGGCCCGATTGCATCACGGCGATGCGATCGCCCAAGATCAGGGCTTCCTCTTGGTCATGGGTGACAAAGACGGCGGTAAAGCCGATGCGGGCTTGCAGGCGTTTGAATTCCACCTGAAGGCGCTTGCGGATCTGAGCGTCAAGCGCAGACAGAGGTTCATCCAAAAGCAGCAATTGTGGTTCTAGGGCCAAAGCGCGGGCCAAGGCAACGCGCTGCTTTTGCCCGCCCGACAGGGCTGAAGGCCGCGCATCGGCGCGGGGGCCAAGTTCCATCAGGTCAATCATCGCCGCCACGCGCTGCGCCAGATCGGCCCCGCGCTTGCCCTGTTGTTCCAAAGCGAAAGAGATGTTTTGCGCCACGGTCATGTTGGGAAAAAGCGCATAGTTTTGAAACACCATGGCAATGCCGCGCTGATGCGGGGCCAAGCCCAGCACATCGCGCCCCGCGATAGAGATGCGGCCCGTATCAGGCTGCGCCAGTCCCGCTATCACACGCAAAAGGGTGGTCTTGCCGCAACCCGATGGACCGACCAAAACGCAGACCTCGCCTTGCTCAATCTCCATCGATATCTCGGCAAAGACCGAGGTCGCGGCAAAGCTTTTCGAAAGGTCACGGATTTTGACAAAGCTCATAAGGCTTCCTTTCGGCGCATGACAATCAGGCTGACAAGGGTGGTGGCGATGAGAACGATCACAAAATAGACCATGATCAGCACCGACAGCAGATGCCCCGATCCGCCGCGCAAAACATACATAAGGATTTGCATGGTCGGGAAAAGCCCGCCAACCAGCAGGTTGGAATAGACAAATTCGCTGATCACCAGCGTAAAGTTCAAGATCAAGCCGATCACCACGCCCTGCCGAACGCATGGCAAGATCACCCGCCATTGCAGCTTTAGGTCGCTGACGCCCAACAAATACCCCGCCTCAAGTAAGTCTTGCACCGCCAAGGCGTTGAGGCTGCTTTTCATCGGCATATAGTAAAGTGACGCGCCCAGCGGGATATAGCCAAGGATCAACAGCCAAGGGCTACCCGTCAGCACGATGCCATAATTGCCCGCATATAGCCGCAGCAGGCCCAAGGCCATCACAATCCCGGGCACCGCATAAGGCAGCACAACCAAGCCTCCCAGCAGGCGATCCAGTTTGGGGTAGTAGCAATGCGCGGCCAATATCGCGGGCACACAGGTCAGCGAAGACGCCAGTAGCGACCCCAAAGCCAAGATCAACGAATTGCGCACCGCCTGACCAAAGCGTGGGTCAGTGACCATCTGGGCAAACCAGCCCCACGTATACCCCACAGGCAGCATCGACCCCGCCCATTCGACCGCAAAGGCATTCAGCCCCACGGCCACGATGGGCAGGAACAAAACGACAAAAAGCAGGGCCAAAAGCCCAACGCGGACTGGATCAAGCCGCATGACGCACCCTGCGTTTGAACCAAAACTGCTCTACCAAGATGGGTACCACCAAGGTAACGACAAGGATCATCGACAAGGCATCCGCGAGGTTTGGGTCAGAAAAGACATCGCCCGCCACCAACTCGCCAATGTGGATTGTGACCAAAGCAGCGTTGCCGCCGGCCAGGGCAAAGGCCGTGGCGTAAGTGCCCATGGCATTGGCAAACAGCAAAACGGCAGCCCCGATCAGGCTGGGGGATAATATGGGCAACCCAATACGCCGCCAAAACGTTAGTCGAGAGACGCCCAGTAAGCGCGCTGCCTCTTCAATCTCGACCGTGATGGCCGACAGGCTGGGAAAGATCACCAAAATACCAAGGCAGATTTGGAAATAGGAATAGACCAGCACCAAGCCACCGATGGAATAGATGTTCAAATCCTCGATCAAGCCCGCCGCTTTCAATAGCAGTGTGAATGTGCCTGACAGGCCAAACATGATGATAAAAGCAAACGCCAATGGAAAACCGGTGAAATTCGCGCCGATGTTGGAATAGGTCAGAATTATCGTCTGCAGCCCATTTGGCACACGTTGCAGAAAGCGGCAGATAGGCAGGGCGAGCCCCATGCCGATGAGAGTGGTAAGAACCGATAGCCAAGCACTCGTGATATAGGCACTGCGGTGATAGCCCGAGGCGATCAGTTCGCCGTAATTGCCCAAAGACCAAGAGCCGCCTCGCGAAAAGCTTGACATGACGACCGCCAGCAAGGGCAGCACTTCAAACAATAAAAGCACCGCGAAAAGCGGTGCGAGGGCTAAGATCATCCAACGATTTTTGGTCATAAAATGCCCTTAAAGGCGGCCCCGGATTGCTCCGGGGCCGGGAACGATCAGAGCTTGGTTGCAACCTGCTCTTGCCAGGTCTTGGCCATTTCTTTGGCAGCATCAGTCCAGATCGCAGCATTGATCGGGCGTGCCTTGGCGTACATCTCTGCTGGCAGAACCTTCTCGGCAGCTTCCGGCGGCAAGGTGATCTGGTCAATCCGGATCGGGCGGGCATAGCCCATCGCGAACTGGATCTGGCCTTCGTCTGACAGCGCGAATTCACGGGCCAGTTTGGCGATGTTCGGGCGCTTGGCGTAGGCGTTGATCGTAGTGGTATAGCCCGAAGTGACAGAGCCGTCCGCCGGGATCACCACGTCAAATTTGTCTTTGCCAACCACATCGCGCCATGAGAGGGCGTTGAAATCCCACACCAAGGCCACTTCAACCTCGCCTTTTTCCATCGTGGCAACCGAAGCGCTGACGGGCAGCAAACGACCAGCGGCGGCCAGTTTGCCGAAGAACTCCATAGCAGGCGCAAGGTTGTCTTCTGCGCCACCCATAGCAATTGCAGCGGCTAGCACAACAGCGTTGGACTGTGCGGCCTTGCCGACTTCGCCCACGGTCACTTTGTACTCGCCAGTCAACAGGTCAGCGAATGTCTTCGGAGGGTTTGCGACCGACTTCGAGATCAGCATGGCGATGGTGCCTGTATAGCCCAAAGCCCAATGGCCTTCTTCGTCACGGGCCCAAGCAGGGATCGTGTCCCAGTTGGTGGTCTTGTAAGGCTGGCTCAGGCCACGTGCGATGGCAATTGGCCCGAACTCCAGACCAACTTCGCCAATGTCGGCGGAAGCATTGGCCTTTTCAGCCTCGAACTTCGCCAACTCTTCTGCCGAGGACATATCCGTATCGGTGTGCGTCACGCCGTACTTTTCGGTGATAGCCTTCCACAGACCACCCCAATTTGCCCAATCGTCCGGCATTCCCAAGGAAACAATCATTCCTTCGGCCTTCGCGGCAGCTTCCATGTCAGCCATCGCATCAGCGCGCACAAGGCCCGTGCTCAGCAACAAAGCGCCAAAGCTTACGCCGAAAAATTCGCGTTTGTTCATATCCATCGTCGTGTTCCTTGAGTTGATGAAGGCCCTGCGTCTAACCACGAGCCGTGACATTCCCATGATGCGGGTGTGACGTTTGGATGACTGTGTCATCCCAAGCACGCAACCGGCGCTATAGGCGGCATGGGGGAGTTGGGAGTGTATCTGCGCATCAGAGCGGCCTCATCCCCCGGGCGTGCTTTTCAGTTCCCTTCGCGACAGGGAGATTGCGTTATCAGATGGCATCAGCGTTTTTTGACCTGCGCGAAAAACTCGATGAAATGCTGCGTCAAAAACGCCAAAGGCCTGTACTATTTTAAAAAAGGCTGACGCAGAGGTTTACAAAACAGTCTTTTCTTCAAAACAAGATCCATCGGTGGTAGCGCAAGAAACAGTCATACCAAACAGAACGGCCGTGGCAATTCACGATGGCTGTGGGCTCCCGCAACCATTAAGATCCTACCGAAGCCACCGTCCGCGGTGGCTTTTGCATGTGTGCTTTCCAGTGCAAAATCTAGGATCGAGGCCAAGGCGCCGAAGATGCGCACCTCGGCATGGCCACGTGTTTGGAGGTTTCGTTTTTAACATTTGTGCAAGAACGCTGGCGGGTTGGGTCTGAGCTCCAAATGCGCACCAAGGGTTTTTCTTTTGATGGTATACATGTTGGAACGCTACCCGAGCATCAAGTCAAATTATTCTATTTAATCACAGAACGATGATTGAAATTAGTAGCGGGGCAGAACACCCTCTTTCTTGGACTGGTCGTTAGCTTAAAAATGCAGGCAAGCTGAAGCCCCGCAGCAGGTCTAGGGCCTGGGCAGGGCGTTTGCCTTCGCGCTGGGCCTCGGTAACCTCGATGGCGCCTGATCCACAGGCGATTGTTAATCCGTGCAGCACCTGCCCCGCAGACCCTTGCCCCTGCGCTAGGCGGGAGTGGAGCAGTTTCATCCGTTCCGTTCCTGCCAAGGTCCAAGCCCCCGGAAACGGCGATAGGCTGCGAATTTGGCGGTCAACCTCGACGGCAGGGCAGGTCCAATCGATCCGTCCTTCGGCCTTGTCGATTTTGGCGGCGTAGGTGACGCCTTCTGTCGGCTGGGGCACTTGCGGCAGATCGGGCAACTGTTCTAGCGCCTCCAAGATCAGGTCTGCCCCCATCGTAGAAAGCCTGTCGTGCAGGTCAGCCGTCGTCTCTTCGGCCCCAATTGCCGTGGCTTGGCGCAGCAGAACCGGCCCCGTATCCAGCCCCTCGTCCATCTGCATGATGCATACACCCGTTTGTGCATCGCCCGCCAAAATCGCCCGATGGATCGGGGCCGCCCCGCGCCAGCGCGGCAAAAGAGACGCGTGAATGTTCAGGCAGCCCAAGATCGGGGCCTGCAAGATCGCAGGCGGCAAGATCAACCCATAGGCCACCACCACCGCCACATCGCAGCCCAACTGGGCGAAGTCCTCCGCCGCAGAAGGCGTGCGCAGCGAAACGGGGTGGCGCACTGGCAGGCCAATCCCCTCGGCGCATACCTGCACAGGGCTTTTGCGCTCGGCCTTGCCGCGCCCTGCGGGGCGGGGGGGTTGGCTGTAAACAGCCACGATCTCATGCCGCGCGGCAAGGGCTGTCAGGACCGCGACGGAAAACGCGGGCGTGCCCATGAACACCACTTTCATCCGCGCCTCCGCAATTTGCTGGATTTGGCGATCAACATGGAGCGTTTCACTGCGGATAGGGAGTCAAAATACATCTTGCCCGCCAGATGGTCGATCTGGTGCTGGGCCGAGGTTGCCCAAAGCTCGACAAAGTCGCGGTTCTCGATCGCGCCTCGCGCGTTCAAGAACTGCACCGTTACAGCGCGGGGGCGTTCGATCGTTGCAAAAACGCCGGGCAGGTTCGGGCTGGCCTCTTCATGCGCGCGCAGTTGGAGAGAGGCGTGCAAAACGACGGGGTTCGCCAT
Source organism: Paracoccaceae bacterium (assembly GCA_947468085.1). Classification (GTDB taxonomy): domain Bacteria; phylum Pseudomonadota; class Alphaproteobacteria; order Rhodobacterales; family Rhodobacteraceae; genus Stagnihabitans. The sequence goes on from CANIKY010000046.1 coordinate 10,582, forward strand.
CAGCACCGCCTGTCCCCGCTTTGCAGAGCAATCGACCACAGCCAATCGCAGCGGCACACCTATTTGCACGGCGGCCAAACCATAGCCTGGCATCGCTTCCATCGTGTCGACCATATCGGCCCAGATGGCGTGGATTTCGGGTGTAACTTCGGCGACATCGGCGGCGGGGTTGCGCAGAATTTGGTGGGGCCAAGGCAGGCACGGCCGGATCATCCCAATACCGCCAGGGCCGCAGTCCGTGCATCAGGCGACAGGTGATCCAGCGTGACGATCCCGTTCAAATGGTCAATCTCATGCTGGGCGCAGATCGCGCGAAAGCCTGTCAGTTTTTCCGCTTGGGTCGAGCCGTCTGCCATCTGCCATTGCAAAATCAGCGAACTGTGGCGCATCACATCGGCGACCACGCCCGGGATCGACAAGCAGCCCTCGGGGCCCAAACCCATCTGGGGGGCGCGCCACAGGATTTCGGGGTTGATAAACACCTCTGGCACCGGATCTGCGGTCTTCCAAGCCGCATCCATCACAAAAACGCGTTTCAGAACGCCGATTTGCGGGGCTGCAAGTCCACGGCCATTGGCGTAATACATGGTGTCCAGCATATCGCGCGCCAGCGTGAGTGTTGCGTCATCCACACAGGCTTGACTGGCCACTTGGGTCAGCACGGGGTCGGGCCAGTGCACAACAGGACGGATCATCTCTCGCCCCGCGCCATCTCGCGCTTCAATTTCTCCATCTTACGCGTGATCAACTGGCGTTTCATCAGGCCCAGATAGTCGATGAACAATTTGCCGTTCAGGTGGTCAATCTCGTGCTGCACGCAGGTGGCCCAAAGGCCACTAAAAGTCTCCTCCTGCGCGCCGCCCGTCTCGTCCAGCCAACGCACGGTGACGGATTCGGGTCGTTCGACATCGGCATAATGGTCAGGGATCGATAGGCAGCCTTCTTCATAGGTCGACCGATCTGAGGACTGCCACACCACTTCGGGATTGAACAAGATCATCGGGCGGGCTGGGGTGGGGGCCTTGTTGCAATCCATCACGATCAAGCGCTTATTCACACCCACCTGCGGTGCTGCCAACCCAATCCCCGGCGCATCATACATAGTGTCCAGCATATCGCGGGCCAGTTTTACCAAATCCCCCGTCACTTGCGCCACAGGGTCGCAAGGTCTCTTGAGGCGCGGGTCGGGGTGGAGCAAGATAGGACGGATCATGTCATGGATTTACGGTTTGGCAAGGTTTCGCGCAAGAGGCGCAGTGGGGTGGAACGAAGTTCTGATATTTTCAGGAATACAGAAAAAAATGCCAATTAATGATTTTCAACAGGAAGACTTCCCAATACCTATGTAGTATTTGGAATAAGTACCCAAAAAAGGACGGCCTTATGAACTTTGACACTGTGATCAACCGCCTCGGCACCCATTCTGTCAAGTGGGACGCGATGGAACCCATGTTCGGTGTGCCCGCCCAAGGCGGCTTGGCCATGTGGGTCGCCGACATGGATTTTCGCCCCCCTGCGTGCGTCCAAGCATCACTTGAAAAGATGCTCGCCCACGGGATCTACGGCTATTTCGGCGATGATAGCGCGTATCTGGCGGCGATCACATGGTGGATGCAAACCCGCCATGGGTGGAGCGTGGACCCCAAGCATATCTTCACCACCCACGGTTTGGTCAACGGCACGGCCCTTTGTGTGGATGCTTTCACCCAAGTCGGCGAAGGTGTGGTCTTGACCACCCCTGTCTATCACGCATTCGCCCGCGTGATCAAAGCGGCGGGCCGCAATGTTGTGGAATGCCCGCTTAAGACGGTGGCAGGCCAATATGTGATGGATTTTGACGCTTGGGACGCGCAAATGACAGGGGTTGAGAAGATGTTCATCCTCTGCTCGCCCCATAATCCCGGCGGGCGTGTCTGGACGGTGGAAGAACTGCAAGGCGTGGCGGATTTCTGCAAAAGGCACGATCTGGTGCTGGTATCGGACGAGATCCACAACGATCTGGTGATGCCCGGTCATAAGCACCACGTCACGGCTCATATCGCGGGCGTGCAGGACCGATTGGTGACGATGACGGCAACGACCAAGACCTTCAACATCGCAGGTGCCCATATTGGCAATGTCATCATCGCAGACCCCCCGCTGCGCCAGCGCTTTTCGGATGTGATAAACAAAATGGGCATTTCGCCCAATTCCTTTGGGATGCATATGGCCACGGCGGCCTATTCGCCCGAAGGGGCCGCTTGGCTTGATGCGCTGAACCTGTATCTTGACCGCAACCGCCAAACCTTTGACGCGGCGGTCAATGCCATTCCGGGGGTTCGGTCGATGCCTTTGCAAGCCACTTACCTGTCATGGGTCGATTTCACCGGAACGGGAATGACCGAGGCCGAGTTCACCGCCCGCGTCGCCAAAGTCGCGCGAATCGCAGCAAGCCAAGGATCGGCTTTTGGCAGCGGCGGAGAAACCTGTTTGCGTTTCAACATCGCAATGCCGCATTCCCAAATTGTCGAGGCCGCCTCTCGCTTGACCGAGGCTTTCAAGGACCTGCAGTGACCCGTCACGCCTTGGGCAAAAAGCCCACGGGCAGGGCGGGATCCAGCCAAAAGTCCAACGGGGCCTTGTCGGCCACATGGGTTAGGCGTTTGAACTCGCAAGTGATTTCTCCGGCTTCTGCGGTGGCGGCTACGATCAGGCATTGAAAAATGTGCCGGCTGCCATCGTACAAATCCACCAAGCCGCGCAGATGGGGCGTCAACGCCCCGTCCAGTACAAAGCCATCGTGCCAAAAGCGCAATACGGGAAAGACGGCTTCGCCCACCTGAACGCGCAACTTGGATCTGCGCCGATCTTTGGCCTTGCGCGCCAATTCAAGCCCGTCTCGTACTTCTTTCGACAGAAATTCTAGCATCTGTGCCTCCGTAAGCATCACTTTGGCGGCATCTGATTAAAAGACAAGAAAACTGCGGGCTGTTGCGCTTTTGTCCTTTGGCCGTGACTTTGTTGCCACACCCATTATGCTTTCCCAAAGGCCCCCCTTGGGTTAGGATAGTGCCATAGTAGCCCAAAGGATCAAAAGCCCGATGCGGTGTTTTCCCCTTCTCGCTCTGCTGGCTTTGGCCGCTCCCGTCGCAGCCGCCCCCTGCGGTGGCAACTTTCCGACCTTCTTGCAAGCGATGAGGACCGAGGCTTTAGCCCTTGGCCTGCCCGAAAGTGCTGTAAAAGCGGTGCTAGACGACGCGCAGATCGACCCCGCTGTGATCAAGGCCGACCATGCGCAGGGCATCTTTCGCAAGACCTTTATAGACTTTTCCACTGCCCTCATCTCGAAAAACCGGATCGACAATGCGGCGATCTATGGGCGCAAGTATGATGCGGCCTTTGCGACGGCCGAGCAGAAATTTGGTGTCTCGCGCGGGGTTATTCTGGCCTTCTGGGCCTTTGAAACCGACTTCGGTCAGGTGCAGGGCGATTTTGATACCCGCAACGCCTTGCTCACCCTCGCGCATGATTGCCGCCGCCCCGAAATGTTTCAGCCCCAAGTGATGGCCGCCATCGCCTTAACGGATAAAGGGGATTTCATCCCCGGCCAAACCAAAGGCGCTTGGGCGGGCGAGATTGGCATGGTCCAGATGCTGCCCCGCGACATCTTGGAACGGGGCGAGGATGGCGACGGCGATGGCCTGATCACGCTGGCCACCTCTGCCCCGGATGCCATTGTCTCGGCGGCGCATATGTTAAGATATTACGGATGGCGGGCGGGCGAGCCTTGGATGCAGGAAGTTCGTGTGCCCGAAGCGATGGATTGGTCGCAGTCCGGCTTGGAAACCGAACTGCCCAGTGCCGCGTGGCAGGCGATGGGGGTCGCCCCCAAGATAGGGCAACTCGCTCTCTTACCCGCCTCACTCATTCTGCCGCAGGGGCGCAAGGGGCCGGCGTTTTTGGTCTATCCCAATTTCAAGGTTCTGTTTGAATGGAACAAAAGCTTCACCTATGTCACCACCGCCGCCCATTTCGCAGCAAGAATTGAAGGCGCCGCCCCCTATGAGGCAGGCACCCCCGATGCGGGTCTCAACACCGATCAGATGATCGCTTTGCAACAGACGCTTGCCAAACGCGGCTATGAGATGGGCAAGGCTGATGGTGTGCTTGGGGCCGCCACCCGTGCCGCCGTTCAGGCTGAGCAAAAGCGTTTGGGCCTGCCTGCCGATGGCTGGCCCACCCCCGAACTGTTGGATATGCTATGACCCAAGCAACCTTTGGCGCATTGCTGGACGCCCTGCCGCATATCCTTGCGGCCCCTAAGGATGACGCACCAATCCATAGCCTATGTCTGCGCCCAGGCTACGGATTGCGCGCCTTCCCCGCCCGCATCCAAGTTACCCGCGAATTTGGTATCCCGGGGGAACGCTGGGCCACGGCCCCTTGGCTCAAACTTCCAGACGGGTCGCCTGATCCGTGCATCCAAGTCTCGATCCTGCCCTCCCGCGTGATGGAGCTGGTTTGGCGCGACCGGGAAGGCACGCCCCACCCCGGCGATCCAATCGTCGCGGATCTGAACTGTTCCCTCGCCAACTTGCCCGCAGGCACCCTATTGCAAGCGGGCACGGCAGTGCTCAAAGTCTCTGACCACTTCAACGAAGCCTGTGCGAAATGGAAAGTGCGTTACGGTGCAGACGCCCGCGCCTTTATCGACGCCCCCGGCCACCCCGACCTGCGCCTGCGTGGCATTTTGTGTTCGGTCGAGGTGGACGGCGAGATAAGCCTTACAGATTGCCTGAAGGTCCTTAGCCGCCCCTAACCTCTTTCCTATGTGCGTAAATATCCCATTGGATGATGAGCGAACAGAAATCCTCCAATGGAGGATTTGCGCGAAGAACGCGCGGCCTGTGGCTGAGCAGGCGGGTGTAAAACCCCCGCTTTTAGCGCGTCGGTACCGGCACATCGCCGCGGTAATCGTAAAACCCCCGCTGTGTCTTGCGGCCCAGCCAGCCCGCTTCGACATATTTGGTCAGCAAGGGGCAGGGGCGGTATTTGGTATCGGCCAAGCCTTCGTGCAGCACGTTCATAATGGCCAGACAGGTGTCCAACCCGATGAAATCAGCCAGTTCCAACGGCCCCATAGGATGGTTGGCCCCCAGTTTCAGGCTTTCGTCGATGGATTTAACCGACCCCACGCCCTCATACAGCGTGTAAACCGCTTCGTTGATCATCGGCATCAAGATGCGGTTGACGATAAAGGCGGGAAAATCCTCGGCACTCGCGGCGGTTTTGCCAAGGCGCGCGACGACTTCGTGCAGACTGTCCCATGTGGCCTGATCGGTAGCAATCCCGCGGATCAGTTCGACCAGTTGCATCACGGGCACGGGGTTCATGAAATGGAACCCCATGAACTTTTCCGGCCGATCCGTCCGGCTGGCCAACCGCGTGATCGAAATAGACGAGGTGTTCGACGTCAAGATCGTCCCCGCTGCCAGATGTGGCACCAAGGCCTTAAAAATCGCGTCTTTCACACTTTCCTTTTCGGTCGCAGCCTCGATGATCAAATCGCAAGGCCCCAGATCGGCAATCGTCAAAGATGTCTTAACCCGCGCCATGGCGGCAGCTTTGGCCTCGGCCGTCACCTTGCCGCGTGCCACTTGGCGTTCGATGTTGCGGTCAATCGTGACCAAAGCCTTACTCAAACTTTCAGCACTCACGTCATTCATCAGCACATCATAGCCCGCAAGGGCAAAGACATGCGCAATCCCGTTGCCCATCTGCCCTGCACCCACGATTCCGACTGTTTGAATGGCCACCTGACGCCCCCTTCTAGCTGACGACCACCCTATCCCCGACGCGCGGTAGCAGCAAGGCCGCCGCAGCGCAGCACGGCACCCCCCCTTTCATACTTGCGCAAATATCCCGGGGTGCGGGGCTGGCCCCGCTTCTACCCTTCGCTTTTTGTGCGACGCATACTATGTCTTGACCCAATCAAAGGAACAAACCCATGCTTTTGCGCGATCCGCTCTTTCTGCTTGCCACCGCCGTCTGCCTTGTCGTTCTGGTCATCTTGCTGATCGGCATCGGCACCTTTGGCAAAGGGGGCGAGTTTAACCGAAAATATGCCAATAAACTGATGCAGTTGCGCATTCTGGCCCAAGGTCTGGCCGTTGTGGTGATTGTGCTTTTTGCTTGGGCCCGCTCGAAAGGAATGCCGTGATGGTGGTTTTATCCAAGATTTACACCCGCACCGGTGATACGGGGCAAACAGCCCTTGGCAATGGCGACCGCGTGCCCAAGTTTGATCTGCGCGTGGCGGCTTACGGCACGGTCGATGAAACCAACGCCACCTTAGGCATGGCGCGGCTAAATGGCGGCGCTTTGGATGACAGTTTGGCGCGGATCTCGAACGATCTTTTCGATCTGGGTGCAGACCTGTGCACGCCCGACATCGAAAACGACGCGACCGCCCCTTATCCGCGCTTGCGCATCATCGCGGCCCAAGTTGACCGGCTAGAGGCCGAAATTGATGCGATGAACACAAATCTCACCCCCCTGCGCAGTTTCATCCTGCCCGGCGGCACCCCCCTTGCCGCCCATCTGCACCTGTGCCGCACCACCTGTCGGCGGGCCGAGCGTTTGACGGTGGAACTCGCCGCCCATGAACCGGTGAACCCCGAGGCGATCAAATACCTTAATCGCCTGTCGGATTGGTTCTTTGTGGCGGGCCGGATTGCCAACGACAACGGCGCGAAAGATGTGCTGTGGGTTCCGGGCCTGACGCGGGGCTGAATATCTGCGGGTGGCAACCTTAAGGCTATGCCGCCCATGATTCTTTGCAAGCACCGCCCTATGGCGTCTGTGCGACAAACCCTGTCGATTTTGGCCTTTTGTGACAAGCCAAGACCGATTAAACACCGAACAGAGAGCTTGCCCTGGCCATCTGGCCCCCTACTGGAGTGATGCGCGATGAAGGTCCTTGTGCCTGTCAAACGTGTGATCGATTACAACGTGAAGGTTCGCGTCAAGGCGGACGGGTCCGGTGTCGATCTGGCGAACGTAAAGATGTCGATGAACCCCTTTGACGAAATCGCCGTCGAAGAGGCGATCCGCCTGAAGGAAAAAGGCATCGCGACCGAGGTGATCGTCGTCTCGATCGGTGTGAAGCAAGCGCAAGAAACCCTGCGCACCGCTTTGGCCATGGGCGCGGACCGCGCGATCTTGATCGAAGCCACAGCCGATGTGCAAACCGATATCGAACCCTTGGCCGTTGCCAAACTGCTGGCCGCTGTGGTGGCTGAAGAATCCCCCGGCTTGGTGCTGTGCGGCAAGCAAGCGATTGATAATGATATGAACGCCACGGGCCAAATGCTGTCGGCCCTTCTTGGCTGGTCGCAGGGCACGTTCATTTCCGAACTGGTTGTGGCGGATGGCAAAGCCACCGTCACGCGCGAAGTGGATGGCGGTTTGCAAAGCATCGCAGTGACCCTGCCTGCTGTGCTGACGGTGGACCTGCGCCTGAACGACCCGCGCTATGCCAGCCTGCCCAATATCATGAAGGCCAAGGCCAAGCCCTTGGCGCTGAAAACGCCGGCGGATTACGGCGTAGATGTCTCCCCCCGCCTGAGCGTGCTGAAAACCGTCGAACCCGCAGGCCGCAAGGCAGGCGTCAAGGTGGGTTCGGTGGCCGAATTGATTGCAAAACTTAAAGACGAAGCAGGGGTGATTTAAGATGGCCGTTCTTTTGATTGCAGATGTGAATGACGGCGCTTTGGCCACCGATCAGGTCGCCAAGGCGCTTGCCGCTTTGACCACTTTGGGCGAAGTGCATGTTCTGGTCGCAGGCACGGGCGGTGACACCGCCGCGGCTGAGGCTGCGACGCTTGCGGGCGTCTCTAAGGTTCTTTTCGCCGATGACCACGCCTATTGCCACGGCATGGCCGAAGCCACCGCCGCTTTGTTGGTTGGGCTGGCGGGTGGCTATAGCCACATCTGTGGCGCTGCCACCGCCGCCAACAAAAACGTCCTGCCGCGCGTTGCGGCCCTTTTGGACGTGATGGTCTTATCTGACGTGACCGCCGTGATCGACGCTGACACGTTCGAACGCCCGATCTATGCCGGAAACGCGGTGCAAACTGTCAAATCCTCGGACGGCAAAAAGGTATTCTCGGTGCGCACCGCAGGCTTCACGGCCGTGGGCACGGGTGGCGCTGCCGTCGTTGAAAAAATCGGCGGGCCGGGGGCCAATGCCCTGTCGGCTTGGGTTGAAGACCGTGTTGCGACCTCTGACCGTCCGGAATTGACCTCGGCTGGCATCGTGGTGTCTGGCGGGCGCGGCGTTGGGTCGAAGCAAAGCTTCGATATGATCGAAAAGCTGGCTGACAAGTTGAACGGCGCTGTGGGGGCATCGCGCGCCGCCGTGGATTCGGGCTATGCGCCCAACGATTGGCAAGTAGGGCAGACGGGCAAGGTCGTGGCTCCCAAGCTTTATGTGGCTGTCGGGATTTCGGGGGCTATCCAGCACCTTGCGGGGATGAAGGATTCCAAAATCATCGTGGCCATCAACAAGGATGAAGAGGCCCCGATTTTCCAAGTGGCCGATTATGGCTTGGTATCTGATCTGTTCACCGCTGTGCCCGAACTGATCGAAAAGCTGTAAGGCGGTTATTGCCCCTTTCAGAGACAAGGGCGGTCCGAAAGGGCCGCTCTTTGCTTTACCGCACCAGCCAATCCAAGGCGCGGGTCGGCAGAACGCGCCGCGCAAGGCCAGCGATATAGGTCGGCAGGGTGACGTAATAGCGCGCCCTTGGGCGGTGGGCTTCCACCGCGTGGATCAGGGCTTTGGTCACGGCAGCACAGGTCAGCTCAAAGCGGTCCTTTTTGCCTGAGGTGTCGTAAAGGCGGTCGCGAAAGCGGGCATAATCGCCGGCGCGGGCCGAATTTTGCCAATCAATCCAGCGTTCAAAATGGGCTTGGGCATTGACCCTGATCTGGGTGCCAATCGGCCCCGGTTCGATCAAGATCACCTCAACCCCGGTGCCGCGCATTTCCAGTCGCAGCACATCGCTTAGGCCTTCCAGTGCAAATTTTGTCGCAACATAGGCCCCGCGCCACTCGGCGCCCACGATCCCCAACACAGACGAGCAGTTGACAATCCGCCCCCCACCCTGCGCCCGCATCAAGGGCAAAATCCGCCGTGTCAGATCGTGATAGCCAAAAAGGTTCACTTCAAAGATCGCGCGCAGGGCATCGCGCGGCAGGTCTTCCACCAAGCCGGGGCTGGCGAAGGCCCCGTTGTTGAACAGCGCATCCAGCCGCCCGCCGCGTGTTTTGATCTCTTCAACCGCTGATGCGACTGAGGATTCATCAGCGTAATCCAGCACAAAGCTTTCCAACCCTTCGGCCTGCAACCTTGCGCAATCCTTCGCTTGCCGACAGGTCGCTAAAACCCGCCAGCCCCGCGCCGCCAACCCCTTTGCCGCATCATAGCCAATGCCCGACGAACAGCCGGTGATCAGGATGGTTTTCACAGCACGACTCTCCTTGTTCGCCATCAGGGTATCAGAACCCCGCATCACGCAAACCCCCCATTGCAAAACCCACTGGACCCAAGGCCAAGGGCGCACTACACAACGCCCATGTCTGATACGCCCGACGATATCCCTGCGGCCGCAGATCTGCCTGCCGTACCCATCTTGCGCAACGAGCCTTTGGCCCGTGCCATTGGCGAGCGCTATCTGACCTATGCCCTGTCGACCATCATGCACCGCGCCTTGCCCGATGCGCGTGATGGGTTAAAGCCCGTCCACCGCCGCATCCTGTTTGCGATGCGCGAGTTACGCTTGGCCTCGACGGGCGGGTTTCGCAAATCGGCCAAGATTTCGGGCGATGTGATGGGCAACTATCACCCGCACGGCGATGCCGCGATCTATGATGCCATGGCCCGCTTGGCGCAAGATTTCAACGTGCGCTACCCTTTGGTCGACGGCCAAGGCAACTTTGGCAACATCGACGGCGACAACCCCGCCGCCGCCCGCTACACCGAAGCCCGCCTGACCGCCGTGGCCGAAGCGCTGATGGAAGGCTTGGCCGAAAACGCGGTCGACTACCGTCCAAATTACGATGGCACGCTGGAAGAGCCTATCGTGATGCCTGCGGCCTTTCCAAACCTTCTGGCCAACGGGTCTTCAGGCATTGCCGTGGGCATGGCCACCAACATCCCGTCCCATAATCTGGACGAGTTGATCCAAGGCTGCCACGCGCTTTTGGCCAATCCCGACCTTGGCATTGATGCGCTGGTTGATCTGATCCCCGGCCCCGATTTTCCCACCGGCGGCGTGATCATCGAAGACAGTGCGACGATTTTGGAAAGCTACCGCACCGGACGTGGTAGTTTTCGCACCCGCGCGCGGTGGGTGATCGAAGATATGGGCCGGGGGATGTGGCAAATCGTTGTCACCGAAATTCCCTATCAGGTCGCCAAATCCAAGCTGATCGAACGTTTGGCCGAACTGGTGAACCTTAAAAAGGTACCCCTTCTGGCCGATGTGCGCGACGAATCCGCCGACGACATTCGCATCGTTTTAGAACCGCGCTCGCGCACCGTTGACCCTGACCAGCTGATGGCCGCGCTGTTTCGCAATTCGGAACTGGAAAGCCGGTTCAGCTTGAACATGAACGTGCTGATCGACGGCAAAGTGCCCAAGGTTTGCAGCCTGAAAGAGGTGCTGCGCGCGTTCCTCGATCACCGCCGTGATGTCTTGAACCGCCGCAGTCAGCACCGTGTGGATAAGATCGATGCGCGGCTAGAGATTTTGGCGGGCTTTTTGATCACCTTCCTGAACCTTGACCGCGTGATTGACATCATCCGCTATGATGACGACCCCAAGCGCGCTTTGATGGCGGAAAACTGGAAGAAAAAGCACAAGCGCGCCAGTTCGGAAAAAGACTATGTTCCGCCACCCGAAGGTGTGGGCGCGTTAAACGAAGTGCAGGCCGAGGCGATCTTGAACATGCGCCTGCGCTCTCTGCGCCGCTTGGAAGAGATGGAGCTGATCGCCGAGCGTGACGCCTTGGTCGCCGAACGGGCCGGGCTTGCGGGGCTTTTGGCCTCTGACGCTGCACAGTGGCAGCGCATCGGGGTGGAACTGGAAGAGATCCGCAAGGCCTTTGGCAAAACCACCAAACTTGGTGCGCGGCGCACGACTTTTGCCGATGCGGGCGAGACGATTGAAATCACCGCCGAGGCGATGATCGAACGTGAACCGATCACCGTCATCTGCTCACAAATGGGCTGGATTCGGGCGCTGAAGGGCCATGTC